>JAITMK010000058.1 GCA_031277415.1 Azoarcus sp. | reverse complement strand
CAGATCGCATTGACCAAACATTTCACGCGACCAAGACAGTTCATCTGCCATCACTCCACCTCTTAATGAAATCATGAAATTACACAATATACCTCATGTAAAATGTGATAGAGAGACAGGCCTTCAGGCAGGGGTGACTCAAATCCGATGCTGCCTCGCACAAAAAATTCTCATTTGTCATTTTTTTGACGAGTCTTCAACGAATTTATCGCGTATGCGATAGTGACCGCACACGATTTCGGGTATCTGGTATGAGTTTATGCTTTCCTGGAAGGCGGCATCCTGCGCGTAGTAATAGTCAGCGTTGACTTGGTTAACCGCATCATAAAAGTTGTACTTGTCCTGCGGATTTGGCGGTACGAGGACGAGCGAATCCGCAATGCTTTGGTAGAGGGAATCATATTTTCTGCTTTTGAAGTCATAAAAGAGGCGTATATATCTCCTGCTCTCCTGGTTGTCGGCTGCAATAATAGTGTATTCATAGTTTTCACAGACAATTTTTGTTCTTTTGTCCATCTCGTTTTTTATTGTCTGCGTTACATTGCATCCGTTTTTAGCGTGTTCCAGAACAAAATTTTCATCATCCCGTCTTGAGAAAGGTGAATCGGGGTCATCATCATAGGGGATGTAAACTTCAGTGGTAGGACTTATTACGAGAATGGATTGATCGGGGAAAATAAAGGAAATACCGTTTACAGCGCTTGGGCCGGATCTGCCAAGTGGGGTATTCTTTGGAAAGGTGACAATAAATTTCGCATACAAATCATAATAATCGCAGAGGGCGGGGTCATGTGCATCTGCAAATGACGGCGTTGCAAAAAGGCAAGTCAACAGGGCAGTTGTCAGTTTGGGATGCCGCATTATTTTTTCTTCTTTGATACGGATCGGCAAAGACTCTTTATTTGTCATTTTTTTGACGGGTTTTCAACGAATTCATCGCGTATGCGATAGTGACCGCACACGATTTCGGGTGTCTGGTATGAGTTTACACGTTCCTGGAAGGCGGCATCCTGCGCGTAGTAATAGTCGGCGTTGACTTGGTTAGCCGCATGGTAAAAGTTGTACTTGTCCTGCGGATCGGGCGGTACGAGAACAAGTGAATCTGCGATGCTTTGGTAGAGGGAGTTATATTTTCTGCTTTTGAAGTCATAAAAGAGGCGTATATATCTCCTGCCCTCCTGATTGTCGGCTGCAATAATAGTGTATTCATAGTTTTCACAGACAATTTTTGTTCTTTTGTCCATTTTGTTTTTTATTGTCTGCGTTACATTACACCCGTCTTTGGCATATTCTCGAACAAAATTTTCGTCATCCCGTCTTGAAAAAGGCGAATCGGGGTCATCATCATAAGGGTCGTAAAGTTCAATGGTGGGGCCTATTACGAGGGTGGATTGATCTGGAAAAATAAAGGAAATGCCGCTTACAGCGCTTGGGCCAGATTCGCCGAGCTGGGTATCCTTTGGGAAGGTGACAATAAATTTCGCATACAAATCATAATAATCGCAGAGAGCGGGGTCATGTGCATTTGCAAATGACGGTGTTGCAAAAAGGCAAGCCAACAGGGCAGTTGTCAGTTTTGGATGCCGCATTGCTCTTTTCTCTTTAATACGGATTGATAAAGACTCTTTATGTGTCATTTTTTTGACGGGTCTTCAACGAATTTATCGCGTATGCGATAGTGACCGCATACGATTTCCGGTATCTGGTATGAGTTTATGCTTTCCTGGAAGGCGGCATCCTGCGCGTAGTAATAGTCAGCGGTAGCACGCATGGACGAATAGTAAAATTTCGCTTCATCCTGCGGATTTGGCGGTACGAGAACGAGTGAATCTACAATGCTTTGGTAGAAGGAATCATATTTTCTGCTTTTGAAATCATAAAAGAGCTGTATATATCTCCTGCTCTTTTGGTTGTCGGCTGCAATAATAGTGTATTCATAGTTTTCACAGACAATTTTTGTTCTTTTGTCCATCTCGTTTTTTATTTTCTGCGTTACATTACACCCGTCTTTGGCGTATTTCCGAACAAAATTTTCGTCATCCCGTCTTGAAAAAGGCGAATCAGGGTCATTATCATAAGGGTCGTAAAGTTCAGAGGTGGGGGCTATTACGAGAGTAGACTGATCTGGGAAAATAAAGGAAATACCGTTTACAGCGCTTGGGCCGGATCTGCCAAGTGGGGTATCCTTTGGAAAGGTGACAATAAATTCTGCATACAAATCATAATAATCGCAGAGGGCGGGGTCATGTGCATCTGCAAATGACGGCGTTGCAAAAAGGCAAGTCAACAGGGCAGTTGTCAGTTTGGGGAATATTTGAACAACCCACAACCGTTCGGGCTGAGCCTGTCGAAGCCCTTGTAAATGCGCCACTCGCCCTTCGACAAGCCCGTCCTGAGCCTTGCCGAAGGGATCAGGGCGAACGGGGTTAATCAGAGGAGCCTCAGGATGCCGCATTGTTCTTTTCTCTTTGATACGGACCGACAAAGGCTCTTCATTTGTCACTTTTTTGACGAGTCTTCAACGAATTTATCGCGTATGCGATAGTGATCGCACGCGATTCTCGGTATCTGGTACGAGTCTACACGCTCCTGGAAGGCGGCATCCTGTGCGTAGAGATAATCGAAGACAACCTGGTTAGCCGCATAGTAAAAGTCGTACTTGTCCTGCGGATTTGGCGGTACGAGAACGAGTGAATCCGCAATGCTTTGGTAGAGGGAATCATATTTTCTGCTTTTGAAGTCATAAAAGAGACGTATATATGTCCTGTTCTTTTGATTGTCGGCTGCAATAATAGTGTATTCATAGTTTTCACAGACAATTTTTGTTCTTTTATCCATCCCGTTTTTTATTGTCTGCGTTGCATTGCACCCGTCTTTGGCATATTCCAGAACAAAATTTTCGTCATCCCTCCTTGAAAAAGGCGAATCGGGGTCATCATCATAAGGGTCGTAAAGTTCAATGGTGGGGTCTATTACGAGGGTGGATTGATCTGGAAAAATAAAGGAAATGCCGCTTGTAGCGCTTGGGCCGGATCTGCCGAGCTGGGTATCCTTTGGGAAGGTGACAATAAATTTCGCATACAAATCATAATAATCGCAGAGGGCAGCGCCATGCGCATCAGCAAATGACGGCGTTGCAAAAAGGCAAGTCAGCAAGGCAGTTATCAGTTTGGAATGCCGCATCGTTCTTTTCTCCTTAATACGGATTTGTGAACATTAAGAATTTTTTGCTTATACACTTCAGGACGTTCATTATAACTTGCTTCGTTCAATTTATTAATGTATTCTTCAATAGTTTTTACCCCCTTTACTTTCACCCCCCATTTGTTTACCCAGGCCTGAATGCCCTCCTCGATAGAGCCATATACGGCGTTGGTGCCATAATGCTTTCCATCAGGTAATCTATAAATTCGTGGATCATCGATTCTTCTGTTGAAGCCAAACAGATTATAGCCTTTTATTGCTGCCTCACTTTCCGCCCACAAGGATTCCTGGGCTGCCTGAGCCATGATGAAATCGGCATTTGTGTTCAGTTTGTCTGCCATTTTTTTGAAATAGTTATATAGGATGAAAAATTTCGGTTTGTCACAGTTCGATCCGGCGCCATAAAGGGGCGCTTGCCATTCCGATGCGTCTTTTTTTTCGCCGATGTACGTGTCGCGGTTCCTGACGGTGGAGGCGACCAACTTTGAGCCGTCCGAAACCAGATCCCCCTCCATGGCAACAAACTTTCCGCCGATTTCTATGCGCGTGCCTCCGCTGCCTGTGATGCGAGCCACCTTCCCGTTTTCGTAGCGCACCTCGTCCCCTATGCAGGCCATGCGTTGCCCGCCTCTAACCCGAACGCCTAGTCCCGAGGCATTGACTACCTTGCCGCCGCGCGTGGTCGTGTCTCCCTCGACAATAAACAGGTTCATCAAATGTTCGTTCATGAGGATGACTCCGGTAAAAGTTTAATATTGCATATTTCTAACACATTTTTTACCTGGAGGCAGAAATTTGTTTTGATTGTTATTGGCGATCCTTTTTGCCCATGGGAAGATCTGCAAAACCTCTCCTGATGCGCGTAGCGAAGTATTACCCTCTCCCGCCCCTTCGGGAACCCCTGCAAAACCTTTCCTGTCATTCTGCGCGTAGCGAAGCGAAGTCGCAGAATCCAGACGTTGCATGGATCCTGCGACTTCGCGCAGGATGACAGGTGGTGAAAGCAGAGGTTCCTTAGGATCCTACGAACAAAGTAAAAGACTCATTCATCTTTATTTCTTGCGCTTCGTTTGTTTCCCACGCTTGTAATAACCTGTTCTCCTCACTCTCTCCTGAATCCTTTTTACTGCTTCCTCAACATCAAATGTTTCATTTATCGTTGTCTCCATATCCTTATCTTCTTGTTCTCCCAGGCTTTCCGCTTCGTTCTCCATCTCGCGTCCTGGGTCATTTTCAGAATTCATCGCATCCCGCTCGACCGAGTCATAGGTGTCACCCATAAATACCGGCGGGTGGTCACGGTCGATCACATACGGGTCATCCGGGTCGATCTGGCACTGGGCTTCGACCTCATCCGGCCAGCGGGGGATTTTGCAGGTGCGTACGGCAATCCAGCGGGCAGTGGCATACCAGAGGGCGCCGGGGAAGAGAATAATGCCCAGGAAAACGCCGCTGGAGAACATGCTGCGGCTTTGATGCCACAGCCCCCTCAAGAATGTTTCACGGCGGTCGGAGACGTCGTTGACCATTTCCACCCTGCGCATGAGTTTCTCCGGGCCTTCTTCCATGTAGCGGCGGACGAACTCCCACACGCAAAACCGACGAGGGAATTTTACGTCTGAGTAAAACGGCAATGCAAAGGTATCAAGCACTGTTTTACCGTCTTCGGCAAGCCGGTGCCCACGCACGTCCCGAATGTTTCCAAATAGGTCATTGCGGCATTGGCCTTCTGCGAAAAACAGCTTATCCCACGATTCAGTCATCACCGTCCCGTCCAGGCGTGTGACGTACACCATCCGGTTCTTACGGTTGAAACGCATCGGAAAATGCGTGAGAGTGAAAAGTTCGCTACGGAGTCTGCTCCAGCAAATAAAAACCATGAACGCAGATGCGCCGCAAAAAATCAGCAGGATATCAATAGCCGCACTCTGTCTGTCTGGAGCATATGTCTGCCATTCGATGATTGTAAGAACGGCCATACACAGCGTAGCAATGACAAACATCCCTGAAAAAGTAAGCCCTTCCGCGGCATTACCCCCTTTCTCTTTAAAAAACTTGTCAACGCACTCCAGGTACGTTGAATTCATTTTAATCGTTGAGCACATTGCCCAGGGTTGATCCCCTGAGGGGATGCCCTGGTGCATTTGACGGCTCATCTCAACATCTGTAAGGGGGCGGTTGAGCGGGTATTTTTGAATAAGGCCGGTGTAGTCCATGATAGCTTCCGTCAGGGAACCTCTGCATTACCTGGCATCCCGCGTAATGTAGGGGCGGGCCTTGTGCCCGCCCATGCGCCAATAGGTCAACTGAAACGGGGCAACCACAAGGGTTGCCCCTACGCCCGGCAATTGGGATGGGTTATGCAGAGAACATCTGTTTTACCCTCTCCCGCCCCTTCGGGGCACCCTCTCCCGCTTGCGGGAGAGGGGATAGCGTCGTGCTTTATTGCTGGATAATTCAATAAATCAGAGAGTCCCTAAGGGTTATCCTGCCCCACGTGCTCAGCAACTGTAACAACAACGGGCGCGGACATGGCCTCTTTGGCCTCCGTCATCGTTTGTCCGGTGTTCGGCAGCAACGGCACGATCAGCAGCGCAACGATGTTGATGATCTTGATCAGGGGGTTGACCGCCGGACCCGCCGTGTCCTTGTAGGGGTCGCCAACGGTATCGCCGGTGACAGCGGCCTTGTGTGCCTCGGAGCCTTTGCCGCCGAAATTGCCGTCCTCGATGTACTTCTTGGCGTTATCCCAGGCACCACCGCCGGTAGTCATCGAAATCGCCACGAAAATCCCGGTAACGATGGTTCCCATCAGGAGACCGCCAAGCGCCTTCGGGCCGAGCAGCAGGCCGACGGCCACCGGAACAAGCACCGGCAACAACGACGGCACGATCATTTCCTTGATCGCGGCCTTGGTCAGCATGTCGACCGCCTTACCGTATTCGGGCTTGGCCTTGCCTTCCATGATGCCGACGATTTTCTCGAATTGGCGGCGAACTTCGACCACCACGGCACCGGCAGCGCGTCCGACCGCTTCCATTGCCATCGCGCCGAAGAGGTAGGGAATCAGGCCGCCGATGAAGAGACCGATAATGACCTCATGATCGGAAAGATCGAAGCTGATGTTCAAACCGATGTTCTCAAGCGCATGCGTGTAATCGGCAAAGAGCACCAGCGCCGCCAAACCGGCGGAACCGATTGCATAGCCTTTGGTCACCGCTTTCGTCGTGTTGCCGACGGCGTCCAGCGGATCGGTGACGGCACGTACCGAATCCGGCAGATCGCTCATTTCGGCAATACCGCCAGCGTTGTCGGTGATCGGGCCGTAGGCATCGAGCGCAACGATGATGCCGGTCATCGACAGCATGGAGGTCGCCGCGATGGCGATACCGTACAGGCCAGCCAACTCGTAGGCGCCATAGATTGACGCGCACACCGCCAACACCGGCCAGGCAGTCGATTTCATCGAAACGCCGAGTCCGGCAATGATGTTGGTGCCGTGTCCGGTAGTCGATGCCTGAGCAATATGCTTGACCGGTTTGAATCCGGTACCGGTGTAGTACTCGGTGATCCAGACCAGGAGACCGGTCAGCGCCAGACCGATGAAGGCGGAGCCGAAAAGCGCATTGGCAGTGACGAGTTTTCCACCCAGCGTAATGTTTTCACTGAACATCCAGGTCGTCACCGGGTAAAAGCCGATCAGCGCCAGCACCCCGGCCACCGCAAGGCCGCGATAGAGTGCGGACATGATCTTGCCGCCCTCCGAGGTTTTGACGAAAAAGGTGCCGATGATCGAGGCGATGATCGAAATCGCGCCCAATATCAGCGGATAGACGACCAGGTTGTCGGACACATCAGGCCCCTTCAGCGACAATGCGCCAAGCACCATCGTCGCAACAACCGTCACTGCATACGTCTCGAACAGGTCGGCGGCCATACCGGCGCAGTCGCCGACGTTGTCGCCAACGTTGTCGGCGATCACCGCCGGATTACGCGGATCGTCTTCAGGAATCCCGGCTTCGACCTTGCCCACCAGATCAGCGCCCACATCAGCGCCTTTGGTGAAAATACCGCCGCCCAGTCGCGCAAAGATCGAAATCAGCGAGCCACCGAAAGCCAGCCCGACCAATGGCTGCACAACATGGTGCAGATCGCCGCCTGCACCCATTGCCTTCAGCACGGCGTAGTAACCGGCAACGCCGAGCAGCCCCAATCCGACGACCAGCATCCCGGTGATCGCGCCGCCCTTGAAGGCGACGTCGAGCGCGGCAGCAATGCCGTTACGCGCCGCCTCGGCTGTACGTACATTGGCGCGTACCGAAACGTTCATCCCGACGAAACCGGCCACGCCTGACAACACGGCGCCGATCAGGAAGCCGAAGGCTGTCATCCAGCCGATGGGAGAAAAACCGATGACCAGAAACAGCACAACCCCGACGACGCCGATCGTCACGTATTGCCGGTTGAGATATGCCTGGGCGCCCGCCTGGATGGCGGCAGCGATTTCAAGCATCCGCTCATTTCCGGCCGGTTTGGCAAGAATCGATTTGGTGGCAAAGACGCCATAAAGAATGGCGATGATGGCGCACCCCAGCGCCAGATAAAGTCCAGATGACATAGCAAATTTCCAGAAAAAAACTTCGCTATTTTCCAGTGCTTTGGCACAAATGTCGAGAGTTCAGGCCGACAATTTATTGCAGTGCGTCAAATCCGGCCTCTTCCACCGCCCGGCGCATCGCCGCAGTATCGATAACAGCGGGGTCGTATTGCACAACGGCACACGCCCGTTCCAGGGAAACTTCCGCTCCGGCCACACCCGGCAAGGCTTCGAGCGTCCTGGTCACGTTGCGGACACAGCCGCCGCAACTCATGCCTTCTATCTGGATGATGGCTTCACTCATACTTTTCTCTCCGGTGCAGTGTGCAGCGTTTCAACAACAGGGAATTGGTGAGGACGGAAACGGAGCTCAGCGCCATGGCCGCGCCCGCGATGACGGGATTCAACAGGCCGAAGGCAGCCAGCGGGATACCGAATACGTTGTAGATGAAGGCAAAAAAGAGGTTTTGGCGAATTTTCGATAACGTGGCCCGAGACAGACGGACGGCATCGGCCACGCCATGCAGGCTGCCGCGCACGAGCGTGATATCGGCAGCATCGACGGCAACGTCCGCGCCCACGCCGATGGCAAAAGATACGTCCGCACAGGCCAGCGCCGGGGCATCGTTGATACCGTCCCCGGCCATGCCGACATAGCTCCCAGGGGCAGCCTTTTTCAATTCGGCCACCGCGTCAGTCTTGCCCGCAGGCAGCAAACCCGCGCGCCAGTCATCGATACCCGCCGCCGAGGCAATGGCGGCGGCGGTAGCAGAGTTGTCGCCCGTCAGCATGACGACCCGCATACCTGCCTGCCGGAGCCTTTCCAGCGCGGCAGGGGAATCTTCCCGCAGACGGTCGGCAACGGCAATCAGGCCCGCGTAGGCGCCGTCGACGGCTACTGCGGCCAGAGACTTGCCCTGCGCGGCCAGAGCGGCAATTTCCTCGCCTGGAACAGCGATGCCGTTCGAGGCAAGAAAATCCTGCGTACCGACAAGCACCGCTTTGTCTCCGATACGGCCTTCGATCCCCTGCCCTTCCACGACACGCACGTCGCAGGCACTCCCTGGCAACTTTCCACTTTCTTCGTTCTCCCGTGCTGCGCGAACGATGGCCCGCGCGATGGGATGGGAACTGGCATGTTCGAGTGCTGCTGCCCATTGCAGCAAGGTTGCGGACGACCATGGTTGCGCGGCGGCAACATCCGTGACCGCAGGCTCGCCCCGCGTCAATGTTCCGGTCTTGTCCAAAGCCAGCACCTTCATGCGCCCTGCGCATTCCAGGGCTTCGGCGTTCTTGATGAGCAAACCGGCGCGCGCGCCCTGCCCCACGGCCACCATGATTGCCGTCGGGGTCGCCAGACCGAGGGCGCACGGGCATGCAATGACCAGCACCGCCACGGCATTGATGAGCGCGGACTGAAAATCGCCGGACAACCACCAGGCCGCAAAGGTTACCAGAGCAATGACGACGACCGCAGGCACGAACACGGCGGCGATGCGGTCTGCCAGACGTTGCACCGGCGCCCTGGAACCCTGTGCCTGCCCGACCAGCCGAACGATCCCGGCAAAGAGCGTATCGGCTCCGACTCCCGTGGCACGGCAGCGCAACATGGCCTGCCCGTTGATCGTAGCGGCAAATACCTTGTCTCCCGGCTGCTTGTCGACAGGCAGGCTCTCGCCGGTCAGCAGAGATTCATCGAGCGCAGAACGGCCTTCGAGGACGACTCCGTCGACCGGCACGGCATCCCCCGGACGAAGCACGAAAACACTGCCCGGTTGCAGCGCGTCCACGCCGATCTCGACGAGTTTCCCGTCCTGCTCAACCCACGCCTGCCGGGGTTGTAACCGCAACAGGGAATCAAGCGCTTCGGAAGTCCGGGCTTTTGCGCGCGCTTCAAGCAATTTGCCCAACATCACGAGAGTGATCACCATCGCCGAGGCTTCGTAATACACATGCAGATCGTGCCGACCCGCCAGCGTGGTCGCCGTGCTGTACAGCCAGGCCATCGAGGTACCGAGGGCCACCAGCACATCCATATTGGCCCCGCCTGCGCGCAACGCATTCCACGCGCCGCGATAAAACCGCGCCCCGATCCAGAACTGTACGGGCGTCGCCAGCGCACATTGCAGCCAGCGGGGTATGAATTCATGTGCAGCGCCTCCCTGCCCTCCCGGCCACAACATCGCAGGCATTTGCGCCGCAAGCGGCAGCGTCAATGCCACGGCAAACCAGAAGAGTCTGAGGCTCGCCTGCCATTCGTCACGCTTGCGCGAACGTTCCTGCTCGCGGTCGAGCGATTGCGCCAGGCTCGCGCCAAAACCGGCCTTCTTCACCGCCGCACACGCCGCTTCCAGCGTCAACACGCCTGACGCGAAGCGCAGGATGGCACGCTCGGAAGCGAGGTTTACCGCAGCCTCGACTCCCGGCAGGCGATTGAGCACTTTTTCAAGGCGCGCCGAGCAGGCGGCACAGGTCATGCCGGTAATGGCGAGTTCGAGCGTCTCCCGGGTGGAGTTTTCCTGTGACATGCCGGTCAGGCCTTCATGGGATCAGGTGCACACCAGCCCGCTCCACAGTCTGCCGCCCAGAGCAGGCGCACGAATCAGCCCGAACACGCCGAAACCCAGCACGAGCAATCCGGCAATCAGGCGCACCTTGTTATTGCGGATGAAACCGCGCAAGCGCCCAAGCAACAGCCCGGCCAGCAGCAGATTGGGTAACGTCCCAAGCCCGAACGCAAGCATCAAACCCGCGCCGCGCCAGGCAGAACCGGTCATGAGCGCGGTGGACAGCACGCCATACACCATCCCGCAGGGCAGGAACCCCCACAACACACCAAGCGGCAGGGCCTGGGCCATTGAGCGCACCGGCAAAAAACGGCTCGTCGCAGGCTGGATGAAACGCCACAGCACTTGTCCCCCTCGCTCCAGCGGCGCAAGAAAGCGGGTAAAACCGGCCAGATACAGCCCCATCGCAACAAGCATCAGGTTGGCGAACACATAGAGCGAAATCTGCACCGGCAGCACACCGTTGTAGAGCATGCCCACGGAACCCAACGCGCCCAGCAGAGCGCCTGCAGCGGCATAGGAAAAAATGCGCCCAAGGCTGAAAGCGAGGTGCAGATGCCATTGCCCGAGCCGACAAGGCGCGTCGCACGGTCGATCCACCTGCATGGAAAGCGCGCCGACAATGCCTCCGCACATCGAGACGCAATGCACGCCACCGGCCAGACCTAACAGGAAAACAACAAGATGACCCGCTTCAAGCATGAAAATAAAAACCGCGCCGCAACCGTATTAATTTTGTGGATTCTCTGCAGAACTCCTCCCGTCATTCTGCGCGAGTCGCAGAATCCAGACGCCGGATGGATCCTGCGGTATCAAGCAGGATGACAAGCGGTGGATGTCGGGTAATGCAGAGGTTCCTTACATTCTAGCCTGAATGCCCCGTCACGTCAGATCACGCGGGAGTACCGTTTGCCCTCACGGTTGGCGCGCAGATAGCGGTCGAACACCATCGCCACCGCACGCACCAGCAACCGCCCTGCGGGCAGTACTGTGATTTGCTCGTCCCCCACCTCAACCAGACCGGCGGCTTCCATTTCCTTGAAATCGGCCAGTTCTTCCGCGAAATATTCTTTGAAATCAATTTGATGCGCAGCCTGAACCGACTCGAAGGAAATCGAGAAATGACACATCAGCGCCTGGATGATTGCGCGCCGCAGCATGTCGTCGGCCGTCAGTTCGATGCCGCGCAACACGGGCAATTCATTGCGGTCGAGCGCGTCGTAATACGTTTCGAGCGTCTTGTGGTTTTGCGCATACACTGGGCCGACACTGGCGATGGAAGACACTCCGAATGCCAGCATGTCGCACTCTGCGTGAGTCGAGTAGCCCTGAAAATTCCGGTGCAACCGCCCCTGCCGTTGTGCCACGGCCAGTTCATCGTCCGGCTTGGCGAAATGATCCATGCCGATGTAGACATAACCGGCGTCCGTCAGGCAGCGAATCGCCCGTTGCAGGATTTGCAGCTTGACATCCGGCGTCGGCAGTTCGCTTTCCACGATCCGCCTCTGGGGCATGAAGAGGCTTGGCAAATGGGCGTAGTTGTAAAGCGAAACCCGGTCAGGCGACAGTTCGAGCACCAACCCGAGAGTCCGGTCGAAGCTTGTGATGTTCTGCCTGGGCAGGCCGTAGATCAAATCTATGCTGACCGAACTGAAACCTGTCGTCCGTGCGGCCTCCATCACCAGCCGGGTCTCGTCGAGGCTCTGCACGCGGTTGGTGGCAATCTGCACCTCTTCGGCAAAGTCCTGCACCCCGACGCTCATCCGGTTGAAGCCCTGTTCGGCAAGCAGTTTGACGGTATCGAAATCGACCTTGCGCGGATCGACCTCGATAGAGTATTCGCCGTCCGGAACAAGCTCAAAATACGTGCGTACCGACCCCATCAGTCGGCGCAATTCCTCGTGGGAAAGGAAAGTCGGCGTTCCGCCCCCCAGATGAAGTTGCGTTACCAGCCGCGATCCGCCGATTGCCGCAGCCTGGATCTGCATTTCACGATCCATGTAATCCAGATAATTCGCGGACAGGCTGTGATCCTTGGTGATAATTTTGTTACAGGCGCAGTAGTAACAGATCGTGTTACAGAACGGAATGTGGAAGTACAATGAGAGAGGTTTGCTCGCTTCACCGGTCGCCCGTTTACCCAGCCAGGCGGTCAACGTGTTCGCGTCGAACGCTTCAGTGAAACGATCCGCCGTAGGATACGATGTGTATCGAGGTCCATTGATGTCGAATCGGCGGATCAGTTCGGGGTCAAAAACAAGCTCGTGCTGATTAGTCATGGATGTGCGCCTGGAGGTTCCTTTAACGATGGCAGAAAGTTATTATCGTAAGGTTGATATGGATCAACCTCTCAAATAACGAAAACTTTCCCCAACTGGTAAGTCTACATGAAGGCAACAGCGCCCGTTACGCCCACCGTACTAAAAAAATCTTGCTCCCAGTGCAACCTTTTCGAGTTGTGCCTGCCTCTCGGCATAAAAGATTCGGACATTCTCCGGCTCGATGAACTGGTTGCCGTACAACGCAAGATCAAGCGCCAGCAGCCGCTTTATCGCACTGGCAACCCATTCGAGGCCATCTACGCCATCCGTACCGGCTCGTTCAAGTCGGATATCCTGCTCGAAGACGGGCGCGAGCAAGTCACGGGATTCCACATGACCGGCGAAATTCTCGGTCTTGACGGCATCAGCACCGGACTCTACTCATGCAACGCCATCGCCCTCGAAGACAGCGAAGTCTGTGTGATCTCCTATATGAAGCTCGAAGAACTCGCTCGCGCCATCGAGGGGTTGCAGCACCAATTCCACAAAGTCATGAGCAGCGAAATCGTGAGCGACCACAGCATGATGATGTTGCTTGGTTCGATGCACGCCAACGAACGGCTGGCGGCTTTTCTGCTCAACCTGTCCCAACGCTTTACCGCACGCGGCTTTTCGCCGACAGAGTTTCACCTGCGTATGACCCGCGAGGAAATCGGCTCTTACCTGGGACTCAAACTGGAAACCGTTTCACGCGCCTTTTCCTTCTTTCAGAAGGAAGGGCTGATTTCCGTGCAACAAAAGCACATTCGCATCCTCGACAGCGACAGGCTCAAAAAACTAATTCAACATCAGGCCAGTGTGCGTTGACGTCAAAAAAATCTGGCCGGTTCGTCACCGGCCAGATTTTTATCTTCACCCTGCCTGATGGCGATCCCACAGCCTCACGGCTCAATCACATAGGTACCGGGCGCAGGCGCAAGTTGCGGAAATTGTTTGTTGTCTACAGGTCTTGCGTCCACCAGTTTTCCGGCGCGCGGTTTGAGCCATTCCATCCAGTCCGTCCACCAGCTCCCTTCATGGGCGCTTGCATGAGACTTCCAGTATTCGGATGTCTCGGAGCGATGTTGCACATCATTGGCCCAGAACTGGCGCTTGGGCGGAGTCACTACCGGGTTGATGATGCCGAGGATATGGCCGGAACTCGACAGCACGAAACGTTTCGGACCGACAACGAAATTGTTGATGCGGTAAGTTTGCGCCCACGGCGCAATATGGTCATCGACAGCGGAAACCGAGTACAGAGGTTGAACGATACGCCCCAGGCTGATCGGCTCACCGGCCACCTTCAGCGCATCGGCGTGAATCAGCCGGTTACGAAGGTACAACTCTCGCAGATACCATGAATGCATGGCATATGGCATCCGTGTGGTATCCATGTTCCAGTACAGCACATCGAACGGCGCAGGCGATTCGCCATACAGCCAGCCATGTACGACATACGTCCAGATCAGGCTGTTGGAACGCAGCAGACGAAAGGCCGAGGCCATCTGCGAGCCTTCGAGATAACCCTTCTTGTCCATGCTCTCGATCATGAAGCGGATGCTGGTCTCGTCAATGAAAATCTCGATGTCACCCGGCTTGCGGAAATCGACCAGCGTCGTGAAAAGTGTCCAGTCGGCCACCGGAACCGCATCCTTGTCATAGTGCTTGTTGGCCCAGGCCATATAGATTGAAAGTGCGGTTCCCCCGATGCAATACCCTACCGCGTGAACCTTGTCCGCACCGGTAAACTTGTGCGCCACATCAATGGCAGTTTGCACTCCTTCGGTCAGATAATCATCGAAGGAGCAATCGTGCATCGACGCATCGGGGTTCTTCCAGCTTGTGATGAATACATCCAATCCCTGATCGAGCAGAAACCGGATCATGCTCTTTTTCGGCACGAGATCAAGTACATAGAACTTGTTGATCCACGGCGTGATGATGACCACCGGTTCTGCATGAACCTTGGGTTGGGTCGGCGCATAATGAATGACTTCGAGCAGGTGATTGCGAAAGATCACCGCGCCCGGCGTTGTCGCAAGATTGACTCCAACCTTGAAATCATCAGGGTTCGTCATGCGCACCATACCCGCGCGCGCATCGGCAAGGAAATTCTGAAATCCCTTGTAGATGCTTTCCCCACGGGTATCCACCATCTTCCGGATGGCAACAGGATTCGAGAGCAGAAAGTTGGTGGGCGCCACCGCATTGAGCCACTTGCGCCACCAGAACGCGGCGCGACGGCGATCCTTTCCGTTCATCCCCGGTGTGTCGTACAGCATGTCCTGCATATTGTGGGTAAAGGCCAGATACCATTCCTTGACCAAATCCCACGAAGCGGATTCTGTCCATATGGGATCAGAAAACCGAAGATCGTCCGGATGCGGCCTGATGGGATCGTCACTGGCGAGTCCAACCATCCGGTGCATCGTATGAAGCTGCAATTTCCACAAATCATTGGAAAGGTTGATACAACGCTCTATAAGTTCCTGAGGATGCGCCAACCAGGCCAACTGCGCATGCACGATGGGCGCACTCATACCCAGCGGATCAATAGTCCCCTCCACCCCGTCATGCAGGGCGTGTATATTTCTTTCAATTAGTGCTTTGGGATTGAAGTCGAAAGCTTTCGGACGTCGCGCGCCCCGGCTGCGAGTTTGCCGCACATTTTCTTTCGTCATTGCTGCCTCTCCGTCTTGGTATCTCACACAGAACTCCGGCGAATACCACATGTTCCTTTGCACAATGGCATTGCCGCATGATAGATCCATTCACTTTGTGAAAGCGCCATTAACCGGCAGCCTGCTTGTGACCTATTCCCTCAGGACGTGCAAATAGTCAGGTTCCGCTCCGGGCAGAGAAATGGAACAACTATCCTGGGGTAATTCTCACTATAATCAGGTATCGAAAACGAGGAAGGGAGTTGCAAGATGTTCAAACATGTTCTCGTACCGACAGACGGATCACCACTCTCCGACACCGCCGTGACCCGTTCCATCGCCTTCGCAAAAGAAATCGGCGCCCGATTGACTTTTTTCTATTCTCAACCCGATTTTCCGATGCCCATTTACGGAGAAGGCGCCTTGATCGATCCGATGACCCCGGAGCAATTCGCCCAATCCGCAGAACAGGAAGCCCGGCGCATTCTGGATCGCGCAAAAGCAGCAGCAGAGGCCGCGGGCGTTTCCGCCGACACAGACTCACAAGTCAGTGAAACGCCCTACGAAGCCATTATCGCCGCCGTAGGCAGGCATGATTGCGACCTGATTTTCATGGCATCCCATGGCCGCCGCGGCATCGCCGGGTTGCTTTTGGGCAGTGAAACACAAAAAGTATTGACACACTGCGAGACGCCGGTGCTCGTTTATCGCTGAGCGTGCGTCAAGGAACGTCTGCAAAACCCCATCCCAATTGCCGGACGTGTAGGGACAACCCTTGTGGTTGCCCTGTTTCAGGTGCCCGCGTGAAGCATGGGCGGGCACAAGGCCCGCCCCCACGTTACGCGGGACGCCAGGTAATGCAGAGGATCCTTAAGGATTCTTTGCAAAACCCCTTCTGTCATTCTGCGCGCAGCGAAGCGAAGTCGCAGAATCCAGACACCGCGTGGATCCTGCGGTATCAAGCAGGATGACATGCTGTAGGGGGCAGAGTAATGCAGAGGATCCTTAAGTAGCCCCGCCATTTTGGGCGGAGCAACCAAGGCCCTGATCAAGAAGGATCAGGGCCCTGGTTTTTACGATCAAGCCTTGGCAGCTCGCTCATTCTGTTGCTTAGCCGCGTTTCGTTCGTCCTCCGCTATACGGTTTGAAAAGAACCGCATGAAATAGACACCCATGACGATCACAAACGCAATGGTGAACAGACTAAGCCACCCAATCAAATCTGAGAACAAGCCCGAAAAAACACCCATGGTAAACACCTCCTTCAAAAAATCATGAACCGGATGGCCTGATTGATTCGGCCTGATCGACCTGGTCTGGTCGACGTGGTTTGACTGGAAACGGCGTGATCGACACATCCGCCGCCCCATCTGTCTGAATATAGGCGTAGCCGGTCATACGCCAAACCCGGGGTTCATCCTCCAACTGAAACTGCCAGAGACTGCCATGAAGGGGTTTGATCGGGCTGGAATACAGTCCATTTTCCCCTTTTTGCAATAACGCATGCTGGTCGAACCTGTCCTGAGTAGGATGAAAGATGTCCAGACGAAGCACTTCGGGCAAATCCTTTTCGGCAGAGAATTTGACGCTTATTACGTTTCCATCCACCGTTGCCTGTGCCGACAATCCCAATTCCTGCGCACGTTTCTGTCTGTTTATAAGTAATTCGACTCCCTTGCCATTCTTGGCATAATCACCGGCTACGATGCTATCCAGATTCCAGACATTGGCAATGCAATACAAGGTAACGCCTATCACTACGGAAAGCGCAGGCAATCCGAACAGGAACCACGGCCAACCTTGCTTATATCCGGGCTGATTAACCACCTTAACCACCGCTTGAGAATCAATTGCCATTTACTTTTCCAGATTTCAGTTTGGGTACAAAAAAACCGCTTTCTTCTTTCGTTGCAAATCAGGATAGTCCTTGGAGACAACCTCAAAGACAATCTGCACCGACTCCGCCTGACTGGCCTTGGGAACCCTCGCCTGCATGGGCACTTGCAGATTTTCAGCCGAACCGACCTTGACCTCACTATTACCGATCAGGCGTATTCCATCCGGACCCGTCACACTGATGATGAAACTGCGCTCTTCCTCGGCCAGATTCATGACTTTCAC
>JAITMK010000047.1 GCA_031277415.1 Azoarcus sp. | reverse complement strand
ATGGTCGGCTGGAAGTGTTTGGCGTCGGCTCGGACAACTGCATCTATCACACCTGGCAAACCGCGCCGAATAACGGCTGGAGCGCCTGGGAACGACTCGGCACAGCCAGCAACAAGGCGGAAAGCCTTGCTGTGGGAAGAAATAAGGATGGTCGGATCGAGTTATTTACAATAGGAACCGACGGTCACACGTACCGCTTCTGTCAGTCTGCTCCAAACAACGGGTGGACTGCGGAAAGCAAGCTGTAGCGTGCACAACGCGGTAAGGTGCGCAAAACTCGCCGCAGGGTGTGGTAAGGATGGAACCACACCGCCCGCGCGTTCCGCGCCTTACCGTGCCATCGGGGTCAGACCACAGATAATGGGACTTATATACTTGATTTTCAACGTTTCTTGACCCAATCCAAAACACTCCCCAGCGCCCTCGCCAGCCCTTTCGGCTCTGTCCCCCCCGCCTGCGCCATATCCGCCCTGCCGCCGCCTTTACCGCCGACCTGCTGCGCAACGAAATTCACCAGATCACCTGCCTTGATCCTGCTCGTCAACTCCGCCGTCACCCCCGCAATGAGGCTTACTTTTTCATCGCGCACCGTCGACAGCACGATGACGGCGTTTTTGAGTTTGTTTTTAAGTTTGTCGAGCGTCTCGCGCAAGGTCGCGGGATCAACACCTTCCAGCGTGGCGGTCAACAACTTCGCGTCACCCTCGATGTCGACCGCCTGCTCCACCAGATCGTCGATCTGGCTACCCGCAAGCTTCGATTTCAGCCGCGCGACTTCCTTCTCAAGCGCCCTCACCTGTTCGATCAACCCGGAAACGCGCTCGCCCAAGGCTTCGGGCTGAGTCTTGAGGAGGAGAGCGATACCCGCAAGATACTGTTCCTGCGTTTGCGTGATGTGAAGGGCGTTTTCTCCGGTGACGGCTTCGATCCGGCGCACGCCTGCGGCAATGCCCGATTCTGAAAGCACCTTGAAAAATCCGATGTCTCCGGTTCGGGTCACATGCGTGCCGCCACAAAGTTCCTTGGATGTGCCAATGGTGAGCACGCGCACGGTGTCATCGTATTTTTCGCCGAAGAGCATCATCGCGCCGGTTTTTTGCGCTTCTTCCAGTGGCATGACGGCGGCCTGATTCGCAGTATTCGACAAGATTTCGGCATTGACGCGCGCTTCCACTGCGCGGATTTCCTCTGCCGTCATCGGCGCGTTGTGGGCGAAGTCGAAGCGGGTTTTACCGGGATCGACGAGGGAGCCTTTCTGCTGAACATGGCTGCCCAACACTTCTCGCAACGCCTTGTGCATGAGGTGCGTAACGGAGTGATTGCGGGCCGTCGCAGCGCGGGCGGCGGCATCCACACGGGCGGTGACCTTGCCGCCGACGCACAACGTGCCGGTTTTGACGATACCGTGTTGACCGAACACGGTTGCCTGGATTTTCTGGGTGTCTTCGACGGCGAAAATGCCTGCGCCGGCCCGAAGCTCGCCCGTATCGCCCACCTGACCGCCGGATTCGGCGTAGAACGGGGTATTGTCGAGCACGACGACGCCCAGATCGCCCTCGCGCAACTCATCGACAGCAGCTCCGTCCCGGTAGAGCGCGAGAATTTCGGCATCCCGTTCCAGCGAGTCGTAGCCGTGGAAGACGGTCTCCGGGCCTGTGTAGTCGAGGCTGGCCGTCATTTTGAATTTGCCCGCCGCGCGAGCCTGCTCTTTCTGGCGGGCCATCGCAGCATCGAACGCGACAGTATCGACGCTCATGCCCTGTTCGCGGCATACGTCGGCGGTCAGATCGAGCGGAAAACCGAAAGTATCGTGCAGCTTGAAAGCCAGTTCGCCGTCGAAAGAGACGCGCCCCTGCCCTTTCACCTCGGTCAATCCGGCTTCCAGAATCGTCATGCCGTTTTCAATCGTGGCAAAGAAGCGCTCTTCCTCGGTCTTCAACACATCGGCAATTCGCGATTCACCGGCAGACAGTTCCGGGTAGGCCGCGCCCATCTCGCGAACGAGATCGGGCACGAGGCGATGGAAGAAAGCCGCGCGCGCGCCGAGTTTGTAACCGTGCCGGATGGCGCGGCGGATGATGCGGCGGAGCACATAACCGCGCCCCTCGTTGCCGGGAATGACGCCGTCGGCAATCAGGAAAGAACAGGCGCGAATGTGATCGGCCAGCACTCTCAAACTGGGACTCGCCATGTCGGCAGCAGAGGTTTCGCGCGCCGCCGCAGCGATGAGAGTCTGGAAAAGGTCGATTTCATAGTTGGAATGCACGCCCTGCATTACGGCAGCAATGCGCTCCAGCCCCATGCCGGTGTCCACGCTCGGTTTCGGCAACGGATGCATCGCGCCCGCTTCGTCGCGGTTGAACTGCATGAAGACGATGTTCCAGATTTCGATGTAGCGGTCGCCGTCCTCATCCGGTGTACCGGGCAACCCGCCGGGAATGTGCGAGCCGTGGTCGTAGAAAATCTCGGTGCACGGGCCGCACGGGCCGGTGTCGCCCATCATCCAGAAATTGTCGGAAGCGTAACGCGCGCCCTTGTTGTCGCCGATGCGGATGACACGCTCCGGGGCAAGCCCCACCACCGATGTCCAGATGCCGAACGCCTCGTCGTCTTCGGCATAGACGGAGACGTAGAGCTTTTCCTTCGGCAGTTTGAAAACGCCGGTGAGCAGTTCCCAGGCATAGACAATGGCATCATGCTTGAAATAATCGCCGAAAGAGAAATTGCCGAGCATCTCGAAAAAAGTGTGATGCCGGGCGGTATAGCCGACGTTTTCCAGGTCGTTGTGCTTGCCGCCCGCCCGCACGCATTTTTGCGAAGTGGCGGCGCGGGTATAGGGACGCTTGTCGAAACCGAGGAACACATCCTTGAACTGGTTCATGCCCGCGTTGGTAAAGAGCAATGTGGGATCGTCGGCAGGCACGAGCGAACTGGAAGCCACGACTCTGTGTCCCCTGGACTCGAAAAATTTCAGGAATTGTTCGCGGATCTCAAAGGATTTCATGGGGAATGCTCTTGCAAAATCTGACTTGATGAATGGATGAACGACCCGATTTTGACCACGGGCAGAACATGTTATTTTATCATGCACGCCCACCCTCAAAGAATTGCTCACCCACCGGAGGGAAAACGAATGGGACACCGCCTCACAAAGATTTACACCCGCACCGGCGACGCCGGTCAGACAAAGCTGGGTAATGGCCAGCGTATCTCGAAAAGCGACATACGCATCCATGCCATTGGCGAAATCGATGAGACCAACACCGCGCTTGGCCTGCTGCTCGCGGAAGTTTTGCCCGCCGATGTGCGCATGATCCTTACCGATGTGCAGCATGACCTGTTCTATCTGGGCGGCGAAGTCTGCATCCCCGGTACGTGCATGATAACTGCGCAGCATGTGGAACGGCTGGAGGAAGTCATCGACCATTACAACGCCGGGTTGGAACCGCTCAAGGATTTCATTCTCCCAGGCGGTTCCCGCGCTGGTGCGCTGGCTCACCATGCCCGCACCGTTTGCCGCCGCACCGAACGCGTGTTGGTAGCGCTGGAGCAGGAAGAGAGTGTCAACGACGGCGCCCGCCAGTACCTCAACCGTCTTTCGGATTTACTGTTCGTGCTCGCACGCGTGCTTAACCGCGCTGCGGGATGCGAGGATGTGTTGTGGGAAAAGGAGAGGCAACCCGGGACAGGTTGAACTGAACTCTTGCCCCCAAAAACGGGCGCCAGGAAGTGATATTGCATTTTTGCTGCGCGTAGAATCAATGCGTTCGGATTCTCGAAATTTATTCTTGAAATAGCATTATCAAATTGATACCATACTATGGTTTTTGAGAAGGATGACACCATGCAGACTACGCAGACCTCGCCCACGGTTCCAGTCGGGCTGATCAAGAGCTTCGGTGTATTCGGCCCCAAGTATCAGGTTGGTTCCGCACTACGTCCGTTGGAGGATGGTGACTGGGCCGTCGAAGTGACCTTGATCGAGACCGGAGAAAAAGCCGAGTACCGACTGACCCGTGTCATTGATGACCCGGAGGCACACTGATGTACGCTGTTGCCTTCGATCTGGTGGTTGCTGACACCGAGCAGCAGCATCCTCGCGGCGTATCGCAAGCCTATGCCGACATTGGCGCTATCCTGAACGAGCATGGTTTCCGTCGGGTACAAGGCAGTCTGTACGTTACTGAAAACGAGGACATGGCTAACTTGTTTCTGGCAATCCAGACGCTACGTGCCCGTGCCTGGCTTCCTAAATCTGTGCGCGATATTCGTGCCTTCCGTATCGAACAGTGGTCGGACTTCACGACGATAGTCAAAGGGTAGACAAGTGCTGATTGGTTATGCGCGTGTTTCAACCCAGGATCAGAACCTCGATTTGCAGATCAATGCACTTACCCGTGCGGGCTGTCAGAAAGTTTTTGAGGATAAGATAAGTGGCACTCGCGCCGAACGGCCTGGTTTGGCAAAAGCTCTGGAGATGCTGCGAGAAGGGGATACCCTCGTCGTATGGAAACTGGATCGGCTTGGTTGTAGCGTCAGGCAATTGGTCGATCTGGTTGGTAAACTGCACAATCAGAGCGTCCAGTTCAAAAGCCTGACCGACAGCATCGACACCAGTACACCATCTGGGCGTTTCTTTTTCCATGTCATGGCCAGTCTCTCAGAAATGGAGCGCGATTTGATTGTTGAACGCACTCGGGCCGGGCTGGCAGCCGCCATCCAGCTTGGGCGCAAAAGCGGGCGCAAACCCAAAATGACCATCAGCAAGGTCGAATCCGCCAAGAAACTGCTCTCCAGCGGTATCCCCCCCAAGGATGTAGCAAGGGACCTCGGCGTGTCCGTTCCTACGCTCTACCGCTGGGTGCCAGCCTCAGCGCACGCTTAGCGTGCTTTATTTTCCGTTTTCTGAGGCGACCCCAACTACGGTATCGTCGATCTCAAGCGCGAGCGTAACCTCGTGCGCCCCGTCGCCAAGGCCACCGCGTTCCGTATCGTCGCCGCGTAGTTGGTGTAACGTACTCAAGCAGGGAATGATCGACTGGTGAATCATCGTATCGATACAAGCCTGCCCGCCCCGCCCTGCTTCACTTCACACGCAGCACCTTCGCGCCCAGCGCTGCGAGTTTTTCATCCAGGTATTCATATCCGCGGTCGAGGTGGTAAATGCGCTCGATCGTGGTGACGTCTTCGGCGACCAGTCCGGCAATCACCAGACTGGCGGAAGCGCGCAGGTCGGTCGCCATGACTGTCGCCCCCTGCAAGCGCTCGACGCCCCGCACCATCGCTGTGTTGCCGTCGATGTGGATGTCCGCGCCGAGACGTTGCAGTTCGACGGCGTGCATGAAGCGATTCTCGAAAATGGTCTCGCGGATCGTGGCGGCGCCGTCTGCCACACAGTCGAGCGCCATGAATTGCGCCTGCATGTCGGTCGGAAAGGCCGGATAGGGGGCTGTGCGCAGACTCACCGCCGTCAGTCTGCGGGGCGAAGAAAGATGAATGCTGTCCGGTTCGCATTGAATCGTGCAGCCTGCCTCGATCAGTTTGTCGATGACGGCATCGAGGCTGGAAGCCTGCGTGCCGGTGAGCCGCACCTGCCCGCCGGTCACTGCCGCCGCGCACAGGTAAGTTCCGGTTTCGATGCGGTCGGGCATGACGCGATGCCGCGCTCCATGCAGGCGGGACACGCCTTCGATGCGAATCACATCGGAGCCCGCGCCGGAAATTTTCGCGCCCATCGCAATGAGGCAGTTGGCAAGATCGGTGACTTCCGGCTCGCAGGCGGCGTTTTCGATGATCGTTTCACCGTCGGCGAGACAAGCTGCCATCATGAGGTTTCGGTTCCCGTTACCGTCACCATGTCGGTGATGAGCCGCGCGCCTTTGAGCCGTGGGGCGCTGACGTGGATGAAGCCGTGTTCGATGTCGACTTTCGCCCCCATCAGTTGTAGTCCCTTGATGTGCTGGTCGACCGGGCGCGCGCCGATGGCGCAGCCGCCGGGCAGGCTCACGCTTGCCTGACCACAACGCGCGGCAAGCGGGCCAAGGACGAGGATGGAGGCGCGCATGGTCTTGACCATTTCGTAAGGCGCAACGGGATCGGAGAGCCCACTGGCGTCGAGCGTCACGGTGTTGCCTTCGCGCTCGACCTTCACGCCCATCTGCTCAAGCAGTGCCAGGAGCGTGGCGACATCCCTCAGTTGCGGCACGTTGGTGAAGGTCATCGGTTCGGCGCACAACAGGGCCGAGCACAGAATGGGAAGGGCCGCATTCTTGGCCCCGGAAATGGCGATTTCGCCCATGAGGCGCTGGCCGCCTTCGATTTGCAGTTTATCCATTTGTTATCGCTCGATAATAAGTTTCATGCTGATCCGTTCAACCGCGCAGCTTGTAGCCTCGCATAAGCATCATCAACGTAAGTGTTGCCAGTGCCGCAAAACAGGTACCCACCACGGCCAGACTCAGCCACGGCGAAATGTCGGACTGGCCGAAAAACCCGTAACGAAAACCGTCAATCATGAAGAAAAACGGGTTGGCGTGTGAGATTTTCTGCCAAACCGGCGGCAGGGAATGAATCGAGTAGAACACGCCCGAGAGCATGGTGAGCGGCATGATGAGAAAATTCTGAAAGGCGGCAAGCTGGTCGAACTTCTCTGCCCAAATCCCGGCGATGATACCGAACGTGGCAAGCAACGCACCACCAAGGATACCAAAAGTGATCACCCATACCGGTTGTGCCATCGGCAGATCGACAAAAAAGGCCGAAACCAGGCACACGCCGACGGCAACGAACAGGCCGCGGAGTACGGCGGCCAGTGTGTAGGCAGCAAAAAAGACGCGGCAGGAGAGTGGCGCCAGCAACACGAAGATGATGTTGCCGGTGATCTTGCTCTGAATCAGCGAAGATGAGCTGTTGGCAAAAGCGTTTTGCAGCAGCGACATCATGATGAGTCCCGGCACGAGAAAAACGGTATAGGGCACATCGCCATATACGGTCACGCGGCGGTCGAGCACATGGGAAAAAATCAGCAGAAAAAGCAGCGCACTGAGCACAGGCGCGGCCACGGTCTGAAAATTGACCTTCCAGAAGCGCAACACTTCCTTGTAGAGCAAGGTACGAAACCCGATGAAAGTTGATGCGCGAAGCGAACCGGGCAAACTACAGGGATCAGGCACGGCGCATCACCTCCAGGAACACTTGTTCGAGGTCGGGCTCTCCCATGGAGATTCCGCATACCCCTGCCCCGGCTTCGCGCAGGCGGACAAGCAACGTTTCGACTTCCGAGGCGGCATCGATGCTGAAATCTAACCAACCCTCGGACATTACGCCGCCAAGTGCCTCGGCCACCTCGGGATGTTGTACCTGCAACCGAAGGCTGCGAACGGAAAAGCGGGACAGCAAATTAGCTGTAGTATCGAGCGCCACGATCCGCCCTGCCTTCATCATGGCAATGCGTCCGCATAGGGCTTCGGCTTCTTCAAGGTAATGCGTGGTGAGCACAATCGTATGACCGTCAGCGTTGAGTTGCTTCACGAACTGCCACAAACCCTGCCGCAACTCGACATCCACCCCGGCAGTCGGTTCGTCCAGCACGATCACCGGCGGGCGATGCACCAGCGCCTGCGCCACCAGCACCCGGCGTTTCATACCTCCGGAGAGGGTACGCATACTGGCGTCCGCTCTGGAAAGCAGATCGAGCCGGGAAAGTATTTCGTCGATCCAGTCACCGTTATTGCGAATGCCGTAATAGCCGGATTGAATTCTTAGAATTTCGCGCACCGTAAAGAACGGGTCGAATACCAACTCCTGCGGAACCACACCGAGTTTGAGGCGAGCGTTGTGGTAGTCGGCAACAACGTCGTGGCCCATGACTTCGAGCGTGCCGCCGTCCGCGCGTACCAGCCCGGCAAGCGCCGAAATCAACGTAGTCTTGCCCGCGCCGTTCGGGCCAAGCAGGCCAAAGAATTCTCCCCGCGCGATTTCGAGGTCAATTCCGGCAAGAGCCTGGAGACTGCCGTAACATTTTGTCGTGGCAGTAATGCGAATCGCGGGCGTAGGCATCGGTCAGACCGGTAACAGGGTATCGACGCCGTAAAGCCGGGCAAGCGCCAGCAGAGACTCCGG
>JAITMK010000040.1 GCA_031277415.1 Azoarcus sp. | reverse complement strand
TTCGCGGGGTTGCTGAATTGCTGCAAGAGGACGTATTTCGGGTTTGACGCCGCGATTTCTTCCGCCTTCGCCACTGCCCCGGTCATGCCCTTTGCCCCTTCCGTCAGTACCAGTTTCGCACCGAATGCCGCAAGGAGTTTTCTCCGTTCGATGCTCATCGTCTCCGGCATCGTAAGCGTAAGCGCAATGCCTTTCGCCGCTGCGATGAATGCAAGGCCAATGCCGGTATTGCCGGAGGTCGGCTCCACCAGTTCCTTGCCCGGCACGAGCAGACCGCGCTTTTCGGCATCTTCGACCATCGCCACGGCGACGCGATCCTTCACTGAAAACGCGGGGTTACGCGCTTCGATCTTGGCCAGAACAGTCGCTTCCGCGCCATCGAGGATGCGATCAAGCCTGACGAGCGGAGTATGACCAACGGATTGACCAATGTTGAAAAACTGATTCACGGCAATCTCCCTACCGGAAAGAATGGAACCGCCTGCCCGCTCTTCATTTCCGCGCCCGTGGATGCGCTAAGTCATAAACTTCAGCGAGATGTTGAAAATCGAGATGCGTGTAGACCTGCGTGGAGCGGATGCTGGCGTGTCCGAGCAGTTCCTGCACCGCGCGTAAATCGCCGGAGGCTTGCAGCAAATGGCTGGCAAAGCTGTGACGGAACATGTGCGGATGGACGTGTACGCCCAATCCGCTTGCTTGCGTCCATCGCCGCAACCGCCCCCGGATCGCGCCTGCGCTCATGCGCCGCCCGTTGCGGGTGATGAAGAGCGCGCGTTCTCCTTCGGCAACGGACAACTGCGAACGCGCTTCCATCCACGCCGTGAGCGCCACCAATGCAGGTTCGCCGACAGGAACCGTGCGCACGCGGTCGCGCTTGCCATGTACCGTCACCATGCCTTCCGCGAAATCCACCCATCCGTTGCGGCTGCCGCTGTCCAGATCGAGCCAGGCCAATTCCGCAAGGCGCAATCCCGAGGAATAGAACAACTCGAACATGGCACGGTCACGGTATTCGAGCGCCGATTCCGCCGTCGATTCCGTGTCGAGCAGCGCCTTGGTTTGATCCTGCGACAGCGCCTTGGGCAACATGGCCGGCGATCTGGGCGGGCGAATGCCTTCAACGGGATTGACGTGCGCTCCCCGATTGCGGATCAACCAGCGGTAAAGGCCGCGCCAGGCGGAGAGTATTCGCGCAATCGAGCGCCCGGACAGACCCTGGCCGTGCAGGCGGGCAACGAAACGGCGAATGTCTGCGGGCGCCAGCGCCTGGGGTTCGCGTTCGCCAGCCAGTCCGGCGAGGCGCACGAGGTCGCGCCGATAGTTTTCCAGGGTCAGAGCCGCCGCCCGCCGATGTGTCGCCAGCCAGACCAGGTAGTCCTCGGCCCATGACGGAAGGGCAACGTCCGCATCCACGATCAAAGAATCTCAGGCAACAGGGCCGCCGAAGCCAGCGCGCCGATACGTTCGAGGTATAGCGTACCCATTTCGCTGTAAAAACGTTCAGACTCTTCGCTGCCGAGCGCAAGCAGTCCCATTACCTGCTTTCCCCGCTGTAGCGGCGCCAGAGCGACCGAACGGATATGCGGGGCCATTTCGCCAAACCAGTCCAGGCCCTCGATGTTGGTTGGCGCACCACAATAGGGGCGGGACAATCCATCGGCGAACGCGCGCACGCCTTCGCTTACCGGCTGGAATTCCTCCCCTTCCGTCTGAGTGTCCCAGATGCGCAAAGCCACATGCGGCACGGCAAAATCGTCCTGCATACTGGCGAAAAGCGCACGGCGCTTGCCGTCGTAGCTTTTCGCCACAAGGAGCGACGTGGCGAGGCGATGCACTTTTTCGCTGATCGCATCGTTTTGCTCGCCAAACCGGATCAATTCAGCGAGTTTCCGTTCAAGTTGCTGGATTTTTCCGCGCAGAACGTGCAATTGCCGTTCAGTCAGAGAAATCGCATGTCCGTGACGAGGATGTATCACGGTAAGCACATCAAACAAATCGCTGTGCCTGCACAAAAAATCAGGATGCGCACGCAAGTACTGCGCAATATCTTCGTCGGTCATTAAATCGTTTTCCATTCGATGCCTGCTCAGGTCATTGATCTCGATAAACGCCTGCCTGTCCGGCAGGGCGGGTCTTGAAACGGCGATGAACCCAGTAATACTGCTCCGGCATGGTACGCGCCACGCCTTCAATCCAACCATTCATCCGGCGGGTATCCGCCTCGACATCGGCAGTCGGAAAATTTTCCCACGCTTTGCCGATTTCCAGCACGTAACCCGCCCCCCCCGGCAGCCTCCGCGTCACACAGGGCAACACCTGCGCCCCGGTTAACCTTGCCAATCGGGAAAGCCCTGTGATGGTAGCGGCTTCCACCCCGAAAAAGGGCACGAATATCGCATCTTTTCTTCCATAGTCCATATCGGGCAAATAATAAAACGGTCGCCCGGACTTCATCGCCCTCACGACATCGCGCACACCATCCTGCCTTGAGAGCAGAGTCTGGTCGCCGAAGCGTTTGCGTCCGCGATACAGCCGGTCGTTGAGCACAGGGTTTCTTTTTTGTCGTGCATACATGCTGACGGCATCAACAGACATCGCCGCCCGCGCCCCCCCCGCGTCGAGCCCGATGAAATGCGGCGCAAGCAGGATGACCGGCGTGCCTGCCTGCACAAGCGCGAGCAGATATTCTTCCCCCTCGAAACGGATAATCCGGCGCAATCGTTCCGGCGAAGCCCACCACAGCAGGCCGCGTTCGAGCGTACTGCATCCGAGCATCTGGAAATGGCGCCACAAAAGCCGCCTGCGGGCAGATGCGTCGAGATCCGGAAAGCACAGAGCAAGATTGGTGGCCGCCACCCGTTTGCGCGGCAGCACGAAAAAGTAGCTCAAGGCCCCCAGAAATCGTCCAAACAACGACAACACGGGCAATGGCAACCAATGGAGCAGCCAGATGATAAAAATCGCAAGGCGCGTCACGCTTCCATTTCCTTTGTTTCAGGCGCAGGCACGCCGCGCGGGCGCTTGTAGCGGTTGTACGCCCACAGGTATTGCGCCGGACATTGCCGTACCAGGCGCTCGACTTCGCGGTTCATCGCCGCACAACGTTCAACAAGATCGCCCTCGCAATTTTCCGCCGGTAATGAATAGTGCACCGCGTACCCACGTCCGCGCGGCAGGCGTTCGACCCAGACGTAGATCGTTTGCACACCGCGCACTTCGGCCAGCCGCGCGCCCAGGGTCATCGTCCAGGCCGGGCGTCCAAAAAACTCCGTCCAGACCCCCTCCCCTGCACGAGGCGCCTGATCGGGCAAAATACCTACCATGTCGTGCCCGCGCAGCGCCTTGAGCAGTTGCTTGACTCCGCCCAGATCGGCGGGCGCGGTCTTCACCGAACCGCGAACGCGACCAGCCTGCATCAAGGGTTCAAGCGCACGGTAACGGGGCGGACGATAAAGCACGGTCAGCGGCGCGTTCCCGGCATGGGCACAATAGTGAGCCGCCAGTTCAAAGCAGCCCAGGTGGGGAGTCACGAACAGGATACCGCGTCCATCGAGGCGAGCCTTCTCAAGCAGTTCCAGGCCGTAGACCGCCTTGACCTGCGCCAGCACCACACTGAGCGGGCGCAACCATATCCAGCAGATTTCCAGCGCCTGCCGCCCCGCTTCAGCGATTGCCCGGTGCAGCAGCGCGCGCGAAGGATCTCCCACAGCCTGCGTCAGATTGGCGCGCAGGCAGCGGCGATAAGCGGGAGAGCACAAATAAACCAGCCAGCCCCCCACGCCGCCGAGGCGATACAGACATGTCAGGGGCAAACGAGCGAGCATGCGAAAAAGAAATTCAACCAACATGAAAAATATTCCACACCAGATAATCCATTGGCGGCGTACTTTAGGGAAACTCTGCATTACCCTATTTTTCCGCCTCCTGTCATCCTGCTTGATACCGCAGGATCCACGTAGCGTCTGGATTCTGCGACTTCGCTTCGCTACGCGCAGAATGACGGGAGGGGTTTTGCAGAGAATCCTTAGAGCAGGCGATTTGACCATAAAAAGAGTAAAGCATATAGTTCGGCCTTGACCGCCGAGTTAACTCGACAACTTGCAGGGCGGTTCCGTTTCGATCACGGGTTAGAAATACTGCTAAAGCGTCAAGCTGCTCACCGAAAATCCCCGGAGCCGGCCAAGACGCCGCAGGTTTTGGGGATTTTTGTTTTGGAGCAGAAAATGGCAAAAGAATTTCTCTTCACCTCGGAATCGGTCTCCGAAGGCCATCCCGACAAGGTTGCCGACCAGATTTCCGACGGCGTGCTCGATGCCATCCTTGCCGACGACCCCTATGGGCGCGTTGCGTGCGAGACGCTGGTCTCGACCGGATTGGTCGTCATCTCGGGCGAAATCACCACGACGACCCACATCAATTTCCGCGAAATCGCGCAGGAAGCCGTGCGCCGCATCGGGTATGACGATTCCAGGTTGGGATTCGACTACAAAAGCTGTGCGGTGCTGGTGGCGCTCAACAGCCAGTCTCCGGACATCGCCCAGGGGGTAAACGAAGGCGAAGGCATCGATCTCGATCAGGGCGCGGGCGACCAGGGGTTGATGTTCGGTTTTGCCACGCGCGAGACGCCCAGCCTGATGCCGTTGCCCATTTACTACGCTCACCGCATCATGCAGCGGCAATCCGAACTGCGTAAAGACGGACGGCTGCCCTGGCTGCGTCCGGACGCCAAGAGCCAGATCACGGTCAAATACGTCGACGGTAAACCGACGGCCATCGACACCATCGTGGTTTCCACCCAGCATGCGCCCGAAGTCGCCTACGAACAGATACGGGAAGCGGTCATCGAAGAAATCATCAAACCCGTGCTGCCAAATGAACTCATCCAGGGCGACGTGAAATACTTCATCAACCCGACGGGCCGCTTCGTTGTCGGCGGACCACAAGGCGATTGCGGCCTCACCGGGCGCAAGATCATCGTCGACACCTATGGCGGCATGGCCCACCACGGCGGCGGAGCGTTCTCAGGCAAGGACCCCTCCAAGGTCGACCGTTCGGCGGCCTACGCCGGGCGCTATGTCGCCAAGAACGTCGTCGCGGCGGGGCTTGCCGAAAAGTGCGAAGTACAGATTGCCTACGCCATTGGAATCGCCAAACCCGTAAGCCTGATGGTCAACACCTTCGGCACGGGCAAAATCGGCGACGACAAAATCATCGAACTCATCCGCGCCCACTTCGACCTGCGTCCCAAAGCCATCATCCAGACGCTCGATCTGCTGCGCCCCATTTACTCCAAGACCGCCGCCTATGGGCATTTTGGCCGCGATGAGCCGGAATTCACCTGGGAGCAAACCGACAAGGCTGCCGCGCTGGCCGCCGATGCCGGGCTTTGAACAGGCCACCCATCCAACACAGAGGACTCCCCCATGACCACACAACACGATTACATCATCGCCGACCCCAGCCTTGCCGATTGGGGACGCAAGGAAATCGCCATTGCCGAAACCGAAATGCCGGGCCTGATGGCTATCCGCGAAGAATTCACCGGAAGCCAGCCGCTCAAGGGCGCGCGCATCACCGGCTCGCTGCATATGACCATTCAGACCGCCGTGCTGATCGAAACGCTTCAGGCACTAGGCGCGCAGGTGCGCTGGGCATCCTGCAACATCTTCTCCACCCAGGATCACGCCGCCGCCGCCATCGCCGCTCAAGGCACTCCCGTCTTTGCCGTCAAGGGCGAAAGCCTGGAAGACTACTGGGACTACACCCACCGCATTTTTGAATGGCCCGACGGCAGCTATTCCAACATGATCCTGGATGATGGCGGGGATGCCACCTTGCTGCTGCACCTGGGCATCAAAGCGGAAAAAGACATCTCGGTGCTTTCGGCTCCCACCTGCGAGGAAGAAACCGCCCTCTTCGGCGCCATCCGGTCGAAACTGGAAATCGATCCCACGTGGTACTCCACGCGCATTACCCACATCCTGGGCGTCACCGAAGAAACCACCACCGGCGTGCACCGTCTCTACCAGATGCATGACCGGGGCGAACTCCGCTTTCCCGCCATCAACGTCAACGACTCGGTCACGAAATCCAAGTTCGACAACCTCTACGGCTGCCGCGAATCGCTGGTCGACGGCATCAAGCGGGCCACCGATGTAATGATCGCGGGCAAAATCGCCGTCGTGCTCGGCTACGGCGACGTCGGCAAGGGCTGTGCCCAATCACTCAAGGGACTCGGCGCGACGGTCTGGATCACCGAAATCGACCCCATTTGCGCCCTGCAAGCCGCCATGGAAGGCTATCGCGTCGTCAACATGGACGAAGCCGCCAGCCAGGGCGACATCTTCATCACCGCCACCGGCAACGTGCATGTCATCACCCACGCGCACATGCAGGCGATGAAAATGAACAGCATCGTCTGCAATATCGGCCACTTCGACTCTGAAATCGACGTGGCGAGCCTGCGCCAATATTCGTGGGAGAACGTCAAACCGCAGGTCGACCACATCATCTTCCCGGACGGCAAGCGCATCATCCTGCTCGCCGAAGGACGCCTCGTAAACCTCGGCTGCGCCACCGGGCATCCGAGTTTCGTG
>JAITMK010000129.1 GCA_031277415.1 Azoarcus sp. | reverse complement strand
TGACGCTTTTTTGGTTGTTTTTCCCGTCACTCCCGCGAAAATTCCCCGTCATTCCCGCGAAGGCGGGAATCCAGCGTCTTTTAATGTGAAAGAATCGCCATACGCCTTCCAGCCTCAAGCCCGCGTAGGTTGGGATGAGCGAAGCGAATCCCAACATCCACCCGACCACAAAAACGTTGGGTTTCGCGAAGCTCAACCCAACCTACACCCAACCCGCCATCCTTCATAGCCCCTACACCCGGCAATTGGGGTGGGGTTTTGCAGAGAATCCTTAACGAAGGAATGACGGGGAAACGTCGAACATGCACAGCCCCGTAGGGGCGAATAATTATTCGCCCCTACCTGCAAGTTACCTATTTTGGGTATCTAATTGCCCGTTCAAACGAACCGAAACGCAGCAATGGCCATCAGGGTGGGCAGGGCTGCGGCGGCGAGGAGGCCGAGCGGGTTGACCTTGCCGCCTTTGAAATGCCCTTGCAGGATGGACATCCCTGCCGGGTTGGGGGCGTTGGCGATGACCGTGAGGCCGCCGCCCGTGACTGCGCCGGTGACCAGCGCGTACTTGAACTCGTCCGACAAGCCTTGCACCAGTGACCCCAGGTAGGTGAGGGCGGCGTTGTCCGTGATCGCCGTCAGGGCCGTGGCTCCGTAATACACGGTGGACGAGTCCATCGTCGAAAGTAGCGGTTGCAGCCACCACGACTGTTGCCCGCCGAGCGTCACCAGTCCGGCCAGGAAGCAACTCACCATCAGGCTTTCGCGCAGGATCAGGCGATCATGGAAGCGGGGATAGGCGCGGGCAAAGGCCAGGAACAGCAGCAGAATGCCGATGAAAACGTGCGGGTGGTGGACGAAGAACACGATCAGGCTCAGGAACACCAGATGCAGGGCGATGACCGGAGGAGGAACGTCACTGCGTTCGTTGTGGCCTTCGATCTCGAACCGGAGCAGTTCCTTGCGGAAAACCCAACTGACGGCCAGTGCGTTGACGAATACGGCCAGCGCGCTGCGCCAGCCGATATGCGTGAGCATGAACCAGCTATCCCATTGCCAGGTGCTTGCCACCATCAGCACCGGCGGAGCGGCAAAGCTGGTGAGCGTGCCGCCGATGGAAATGTTGACGAACAGCACGCCGAGGGTGGCGTACATCAGGCGCGGAGACATTGCCTTGCGGTAGTACGCTTCTTTCAGGATCATCGCGGCCAGCGCCATGGCGGCAGGTTCGGTAATGAAGGAAGACAGCAGAGGAACCACGGCCAGGGTGGTGAAATAGAACGCGATGGCGCGCGGCACGGGCACGATGCGGGAGATGGCCTGCACGGTGGCGGAAGCGAAAAGAAGTACCGGCTTGCTGGCCGCCACGATCATGATGGTCAGCACGAACAGCGGCTCGGTGAAACTGCGGCTCTCCAGGTATTGCGTGACGGCGCGAAAAGAACCTTCTTCCGTTTCGATGGCGGTGAGCGCGATGAAAATGAGCAATATGCCGGCCCAGAAACCGAAAGCGAATTCCACTTCAGCGAACAGTTCCCACAGTCCCGCGTGCGATGGGTGCTTCTCTGCCAGCCGCGCGAAAAAACTGACGGAAAAGGTATGCAGAACGGCGACGGCAAACAGGATTGCGCCAATGATCTGAAGGGTTGTGGGGGTCATGGAGCTTTCTTTTCCCTGAATTCGCCGAAGACTTCCCGCCACAATGCCCGCACCGGTTCGCGCAGGGCGGCGGCGTCGGACTGGGGAATGCGGGAGGGCAGGTTGTTGAGCCTCCGGCGGTGCTGATGCTGGCGTAGCGCACGATAGCTGTCGGCGCAGGCGGCAGCAAGGTCGGCGGGAATCAGCCCGAGATTCGCGGCAATGCCCAGGAGCGAGATGTTGCCGAGGTTGAGCGTGAGTTCCGCATGTTCGTGGGCGTGGCCGAGGATCAGGTACTGGATCAGGAATTCGACGTCGACGAGGCCGCCGGGGTCGTGCTTGAGGTCGAAAAGCGGACTTTTCTCCGCGTGGGCGGATCTCATCTTGTCGCGCATGGCGATGACTTCGGCGCGCAGGGTTTGTCTGTCGCGCGGCAGGCGCAGGATGTCTTCGCGGATGCGCTCGAACTTTTCACCCAGCGCCGTCTCGCCTGCGACGAAGCGGGCGCGGGTCAATGCCTGATGTTCCCAGGTCCACGCCGACTCGAACTGGTATTTGCGGAAGGCGTCGAACGAGCAGGCAACAAGGCCGGAGTCGCCGTTCGGGCGCAGTCTCAGATCGGTTTCAAACAAGATACCGGCAGAGGTGCGGCTCGACAGCCATCCGCTGACCCGCTGCGACAGCCGGGCGTAGAGTTCTCCCGCTTCACTGTATTCGTCGTCGTAAAGAAAGACGAGATCGAGGTCGGTGGCATACCCCAGTTCCTTGCCGCCGAGTTTGCCGTAGCCAATGACGGCAAATTGGGGGTCGTCGCGGTGGCGTGTTCTGATTTTGCGCCAGCACAGGGGAATGGCGAGGCTGACCATGATGTCGGCAAGCATGGAGAGGTGGTCGGCAAGTTTTTCGACCGTGAGATCTCCCGCAACGTCCTGGGCGAGAAGGCGAAAGATCTGAGTGTGATGTTGCTCGCGCATCAAGTCCATCTGCCGCTCCATGTCCGGGTCGATGGCTTCCAGTTCGGCAGCGAGTTCGTGCTTGAATTTTGCCCAATCGGGTGAAGCCGTCAGGTTGCGCGCATCGAGCAGATCGTCCAGCAAAATCGGGTAACGGCCAAGATATTGCGCGGCCCAGCGCGATGCGCCGATGAGATCGACCAGACGGCGCATGGCCTGGGGATATTGTTGCAGCAGGGCGAGATAGGCGCCGCGCCGGGCAATGTTGTCGAGCAGATCGAGGCAGCACGTCAAGGTTTCGTCAGGCTCGGGGGTGGATACGGCAGCGGTGATCATGCGCGGCACGAGGGCATCGAACCGGCGGCGGATGTTGTCCGGCAATTGGTTGTAGCGTGTTCCTGCCCGTGCGTCGGCCAGCCGCGAAGCGGCGGCTTGCGGGTTGCGGTAGCCGAGCCGGGTCAGCGCGGCGGCCGTTTCGGCTGCATCGGCAGCGTTTTGCCAGGCAAGTTGTTGGGGTTCGTTCTCCGAAGTGTCCGGTTCGCTGAAGATGGTCTCAAAGTGACGGCTGACGATGGCGCGATGACGATTCAGTTCTTCAAGAAACGCCTTGTAGTCTGCAAAGCCCATCGTTTCGGCGATCAGAATCTGGTCGGCCTCGTTTTCCGGCAGATCGTGGGTCTGGGCGTCGTCGAGATATTGCAGCCGGTGTTCGAGCCGACGCATAAAAACGTAGGCATCGCTGAGTTCTGCGGCGACGTCGGACTGGAGAATGTCGCACGCGGCGAGACGTTCGAGCGTCCGAAGGGTAGGGCGTATTTGCAGGGTCTGGTCGCGGCCGCCCCGGATGAGCTGGAATGCCTGGGCAATGAATTCGATTTCGCGGATACCGCCGGGGCCGAGTTTGATGTTGTTGGCGCGGTCGAGCCGCACGACTTCGCGCTGAATCTGGGCATGGAGATCGCGCATGGCGTTGATGGCGCCGAAATCGAGGTATTTGCGGAAGACGAAGGGACGCGAAATGGCTTGCAGTTCTTCCGTGCGTTCACCAACGATGGTTCGCGCCTTGATCCATGCGTAACGCTCCCACTCCCGACCCTGGGTGAAGAAGTAATTTTCCAGCATGTCGAAACTTGCCACCAGCGGGCCGGAGTCGCCGTTGGGGCGCAGGCGCATGTCGACCCGAAATACCTGTCCGTGCTCGGTGATTTCGGCCAGCGCAGCGATGATCTGTTTACCGAGCCGCTCGAAGAACTCAAAGTTGTCGATGACTTTTGGCCCCGTGGTCTCGCCATCCCCGGAGTAAAGGAAGATGAGATCGATATCGGAACTGACGTTGAGTTCCCGGCCTCCGAGCTTGCCCATACCGACGATGAGCATTTCCTGTTCTTCGCCGGAGGGGGAGCGGGGTGTGCCATATCGCTTCAGGAGCGAGGCGCGCAGCACGTCATGGGCGTGACGGACAGCGGTTTCGGCAAGCACGGTCATGGTTTCGGTGACTTCGTTCAGATCGGCCATGCCCGCAAGGTCTCGTACAGCCAGATGACAGAGCGTCCTGGCTCGCAACTGTCGCAGAGCAGGGCGCAGTTGGGCTTCGTCGTCGCCCTGTTGGGTCATCAGGCCACACATGTCGTCTTTGTCGAGCGGTTGGCCAAGTCTGCCGGTCAGCCATTCGAGCAGGCCGGGACGGCCGTCGAGCATGCGTTGCAGGAAACGCGACTGGCGTGTTGCGTGGAGGATAATTTCTGGAGCGCAGAGATCGGGTTGCATCGAAAGTCCTTTTGTTATTGCTAAAATGCTCGCTCTTTCGCATAAGTTCAAGTGTATAAACAAGAGTGTGAGTGCCTGCCGGACGTTTTGTCGGGGGCAAAGGTTAATTATCTACTGTGCAGTCATGTGTTCGTGCAATCGCGTGGGACGTTCAGTTTGGGACGGCGTCTGGCGTTCTTGAACAAGCGGGACAAAGCATCACTTTTCAGGCAGGGGTGACTCAATGTTGTGTCGTATCCGGGCGCTGTTTGTCGAATACTGAAATATGAGCGTCAAAGACACTGAATTTTCATTTCTTGCCGGAACCCCTGCCCGAAAACGTTCCGGAAAAAACCCGTGGCGCTCCATTCGGCAAAATGCCGTTTTGCGGCGATTGTTGCGTGTTCTGGGATGGACGTCCCTGGTCGGCTGCATCTTGTGCGGCATTTTGTATGTTGCAATGCGCGTCTGGCTGTTTCCCTGGCTTGGCGAAAACCGCGAATGGGTTGCCGCGAAACTCTCCAATGCTGTCGGCGCGCCGGTGAGTATCGAAAGCCTGGATGCGCAATGGCTTGGTATCCGGCCTCGCCTGCGCCTGGGGGGATTGACGATTCGTTCCGGAGAACATGAAGCGTTGAGACTGGAGCGGGTCGAGGCTACGCTTTCGTGGAAATCCTTGCCGAAATGGATGCCTTATTTTCATGCGCTGGAAATCGTCGGCCCGGAAATTGTACTGGAGCGTGGCAAGGATGGTGTTCTCTCCGTAGCGGGCATTCGCATGGAACCGGATGCGCAGGAACGCGGCAACCCTATCGCCTGGTTGTTTGGACAATCCCGTATCGTGGTGCGTGACGCGGCTTTGACCTGGAACGACGCTTTGCGCGATGCCCCACCGTTGCGTCTGACCGAAGTGCAATTTTCTTTCAAGCGCGGCCTTTTCAGCCATGAGCTGAAACTTCAGGGGCGAACTCCCGAGGAGTTGGCCTCGAAGTTCGAGGCGAGCGGCGACGTGAGCCGTTACGGTTCCGCCACACTGGATGAGATTGCCGGGCGCCTTTACATCGGACTCGACAATGCCGATCTTGGCGGCTGGTCGGCGTGGGTGGATTATCCGGTTCCCTGCAAGGGACGTGGCCGTATGCGGCTGTGGCTCGATAGCGATGGCAAAGGCACGGCAGGATTCTCTGCGGATCTGGATCTGGAAGGCGTGGAAACCACGTTGGGCGCAGGATTATCCCCCTTGCTATTCAATCGGCTCGGCGGCCGGTTGTTGGGGCGCCGAGCGCCGGGGAGCGTGGAGTTCGGCGTGCGCGGTTTGTGGCTGGAATCCCAGGAAATCAACCTGCGCACGCCCGTTGATTTCAATCTGGAATTGCGCAATGCCGCTGACGGCACGCTGAATGGAGGCGCGCTTTCGGCTTCTTCGGTCGATCTGACGGCTCTCGTTCAATTAACCGGAAGCCTGCCGCTCGACAAGTTTGAAAACGCACGCACATTGTTGAGCGAGTTCGACCCCAAGGGGAACTTGCGGAAGTTCTCCTTCGAATGGGAAGGCGAAGCCGAAGCCGGTGCTTTGCGGGACTGGAAGATCAATGCGGAATTTGAAGGCGTCAGCCTGACCGCACGCGGGCTCATACCGGGTATGGGCAACATGTCGGGGCAGATCAAGGGTAACAGCCGGGAAGGGGAGTTTTTGTTCTCCAGCCGGAACGGTTACGTCGATTTGCCCAGGGTATTCGAGCAGGCGCACATCCCGCTCACCAGTCTCGGCGCTTCGGGCAGTTGGCACCACAAGAACGGGCAACTGGCCGTGATGCTTGCCGCTGCTGAGTTTGTCAATGACGACGCGGCAGGCTGGGCAAAAGGAAGCTATTGGCCGGCAAAGGGCGGCCCCGGCGAAATCGATATCTCCGGTGAATTGTCCCGCGCGCAGGCTACGGCGGTATGGCGCTATATCCCTCTCATTGCCGGCGTGAATGTGCGTGACTGGCTCAAGAACTCGATCGTGCGCGGTGAGGTGACCGGCGCGAAAGTGAGGCTCAAAGGCCCGATAAAACAGTTTCCGTTCCGGGATAGAAAGGGAGAATTTTCTGTAGTGGCTCGGGTGGAAAACGCTCTGCTCGACTACAGCAATGGCTGGCCGTCGCTCGATCATCTCGGTGGAGAATTGCGCTTCACGGGGCCGAGCCTTCTCATTGAATCCCGTGGCGGAGATGTTTTTGGCGTCCGGGTGGAACCCATACGGGTCGAAGTTCCTGACCTTGAGAAAGGAGTGATGACCATAGAAGGAACGGCGAACGGGCCGAGCACGGATTTTCTGCGCTTCATCGCCAAGAGTCCGCTGTCTGCGCGTTTGCGCGATTTAACAGAGTCATTGCGCCCTGAAGGCAATGGACGGCTCGATCTCAAACTGGTGATGCCATTGAAAGAGGTTTCCAAAACCGAAGTCAGCGGGGAATACCGTTTTTCCGGCAATCGCATTCGCCTGAACGAGGCTGCTTCCGGTCCTGCGCTGGAAGCAGCCGAGGGCAGCCTGAGTTTTTCCGAGGACGCGCTGAAGACGCTTTCCGTTCGCGGGCGTCTGCTTGGCGGGGAAAGTGTGATCAAGGGTAAAGCGGACGGAGGCAAACTCGAACTGTCCGCGAGCGGGCAAGTGGAGGCGACAGCGGCACACGAGGCGTTCGGCTGGCCGCTGCTGAAGTGGGTCAGCGGGAAGACGGCCTGGAATGCCGAGATGACCTTCGGGCAGAACAGCAGCAAGATCGTGGTGCGCTCCGGGCTTAAAGGGCTGCGTTCGCGCCTGCCTGTACCTTTCGCCAAGGAATCCGATGAAATCTGGCCGCTGGAAGTCGCGTCGGTTTTTCAGGGCACGGACAAACCCAGGCTGATTACGGCAAAACTGGGACACAGGCTCGATGCCGCGCTTGAGCGCGATGCCTCCGGAACGGTGCGCGGCGGGGTAGGGTTGTACCGGTCGGCGCCGGAGTCCCCCGGTAACGGAATACAGATTGCGGCCTCATTCGACATGCTCGATACCGACGCCTGGCACTGGACCCTGGCTACAGGCGTGAGCGATGGGCAGGGCGGTGGGCAGGGCGATGAGGCTGTGCCAATGGTGACGGCTGTCATGCTCGATGCCCGGCAGGTGCGCGCCTTTGGGTATACCTTCAATGCATTGCAAGTGCGTGCGGCAAACAATACCGAAAACTGGACTGCGCATCTGAACAGCACCGAGGCGCAGGGCGTCATCGCCTGGAAGCGCGGAGGGGACGGTATGCTGTCGGCACGCCTGAGCCGGTTGACCTTGTTGGAGGACGGGAACGGAGTCAAAGGCGGTGATCAGGATAAAGTCGGCAGTTCCCTTCCTCCCAGCGGTTTACCGGGACTCGATGTACGGGCGGAAGAGTTCATTGTCGGTACGAGCAAGCTCGGGCAGCTTGAGGTGCGAGCCACTAATCAGGAAGGTGTCTGGCGGCTCGACAACCTTTCCATTAATCATCCCGACGCACAGTTTTCCGGCAGCGGCCTTTGGCAACCCGGCGAACAACACAGCAAGCTCGATTTCACCCTGGAATCTTCCAATATAGGCCGTTTTGCTACCGCATTGGGGTACGAGCATCTTTTGCATGGCGGGCAGGCCAGTCTTTCCGGGAAACTCGATTGGCAAGGCCCGCCAACCCGGATCGATTATCCGACGCTCTCCGGTCAGATCGATCTCGCCGCCAAAAAGGGACGTTTCAATCGTATCGAACCTGGCGTCGGGCGCCTGCTCGGTGTTCTCAGTTTGCAGGCATTGCCGCGCCGGGTGACGCTTGATTTCCGGGATGTGTTTTCCGATGGATTCGTTTTCGACCGCATCGAAGGCAAGGCCACGATCTCCGGGGGCGTGATGAGTAGCGACCGCATCGAAATCGCCGGTCCGGCGGCGCGGGTGCTGATGCGGGGACAGGCCGACATTGCTGCCGAAACCCAGAATTTACAGGTGACGGTGCGCCCGACCTTGTCCGAAACGGTTGCCCTGGGCGCAGCTGTCGTCAATCCGCTGGCAGGCGCAGTAGCCTACCTGGCGCAAAAAACGCTTGGCGATCCAGTTGAGAAACTATTTTCCTACGATTACATGATCACGGGCAGTTGGGTCGACCCAGTGGTCGAAAAAACCGGCAGTTCGGTACTCACGCCCACCCCCGGGGGAGATGCCAAAGGGGGAGAAGAGAACCGGGAGTCCCCTTGGATGAACCAGTGAAATTGCATGTTCGGATTGCATCTCATAGCGGCTTTCAATATCCATACATAACTGGTCTTTCCGATAGCCTGCAGAGTGAGGTAGGTCGGAAAAAACGGAGTCCAACGGATCGTGCAATTTACCGATCAGGAGAACAAAAATGAACACAGCCCTTATTTCAGCCTGGATTATTGGCTTTGTGATCACAGCAGAGCCGTTGCCAACTGGAGCTATACGTTTGACACTGGACAACGGACAGACGGGTATCGTAGAGAATCCGCAAAATATCGAACTATCGTTTTTGCTTGAACCCAGCAAACAAAATGGCTTTACTAATAATGGAGTTGCATTCAAAAAGAATCAACAAGATATCATCACAGAGATCCGTAAAGCGCGTGTACGGATTCGGATAGGCGTCCAATGGGAGCAAGCCTCATCTTCTCTTGTGCTCAAGAGGAGAGGGAAAAATGGACAACTTCATAAAGAAGCCTATTTGTCGATCACAAGCCTTCCTACCCCTACTGCCTATGAGCTACATCCCACGTTGGATGATTTTGCCAAATTCAGCCATGTTGCAGAAGATGCTGTAAAAAACGGGAAGTCGGTTGACGTGGTGTTTGGAGAAGACCCATTTGATGTCATTCATATTCAATATAGCCAATCAGCGTTTAAAAATCCTCCGGGTAGTCTTCATCATCTCAGAGGTGAAGATTAGGCCGGTTAACTATTGAACACGCGTCTTGCGCAATCTCCGCCATTCATGGTGGAGTCAAGCGAGACAAAGCATAACTTGGCGCCGAAGGCGCCCCAAAACCGTATCAAGGAATCTCCTGCCTTTAGGCTGGGGTGACTCAAAAGGAATGCCATGAATTTGCAACGTTTGTTTTTCCTCCTTTTTTTCTTCTCCTTCGCAACTGCCTGTACGCCAGAGGGGAATTCTATGACAAACGATACTCATCAAGCAGCGCAACAAGATGATCAAACCGACGACTCTATCGGCTTTGCCAAGATGGAGGCGGACGGTACTCTCATACTGCAACTCTATGCCTATTTCAGCGACGACAAAACGGGGGGGCACGCTCTCAGTTACTTCCGTTACCCGCCTGACCATCCTAAATATGAAAACACTCTGCGCCATATCGGCCCAATCAAGCCGGGCGAGAGCAAACCTGTCCGTCCCTGGCCGGAAACGTCTGATAGTCAGCGTAGCTCGGAGTAGATGATCATTTCGGCTACATGCCACGACAGGGGATTTGCGCGTCTGTATGGATGCGTTAATTGATACCTATCGAACTGGCTTATTTCGGCACAAACGTGTGCAAACCGTCCAGGCGCTCGGCAAAATAACGGGTCTTGAGCGACTCGACGCGTACTCTCTGGCCGGGCGCGGGGGCGTGTACGAAGCGGCCATCGCCGATGTAAATGCCCATGTGGGAGTGGCGGCGTTTCATCGTGTTGAAGAAAACGAGATCGCCCGAGGCGAGTTCCTTGCGTTTGATGGGGCGCGTCATTCGGGCGATGGTGGCGGCGTGATGCGGAAGGCGGCGATTGCTGGCCTGTTCCACTACATAAGTTACCAGGCCGCTGCAATCCAGACCTTCGCGCGGGTTTCCTCCGCCATACCGGTATTCAGTGCCGACCAGACCGAGCGCGCGCTTGACGATTTCCTTGCGGTGGGAAGCGTTTTCGAGAACGAAATAGTTTGCGTATGGATCGTATTTTTCGTCGTCGTGCAGCATGTCCGTGTATTGCACCGGCGCAACGGAACACGCGCTGAGGATCGCGCAAGCGAGCATCGGCAGAAAAAAGCGTATCCAACGCCGGGGAATTTGAGTCATCCTGGTCAGAAGGCGGGGGCTTTCCTGATGTGATTCAGGGAAGCCTCTGGCTTCATGAACACTTGTTTTATTCGTTTCGCCTCTCATGGCGGGATTTGCGCTCGGCATGTATTCAGACATCGGATTCGGCATGGCGGGTAGTGGTGTGTAGCTCGTAAAGCCCGGTCTGAAAACGGCGGGCATTGTCGATGTAATGACGGGCATTGTTGCGTATGCGTGCGATTTCTTCATCGGTGAGTGTGCGCAGTATCCGTCCCGGCGATCCAACGACCAGCGAGCGGTCCGGGATGGTCTTTCCCTCTGGAATCAGCGCCTTCGCTGCAATGAGACAGTCCTTGCCGATAACGGCGTTGTTGAGCACGACGGCATTGATACCGATCAGACAGCCGTCGCCGATGGTGCAGCCGTGCAGCATGGCCATGTGACCAACGGAGACATTTTTGCCGATGGTCAATGGCACGCCTTCATCGTTGTGGAGGATGGAAGCGTCCTGGATGTTGGTTCCGTCGCCGATTTCAATGGGGTCGTTGTCGCCGCGAATGACCACGTTGTACCAGATGCTGACAAAGCGGCCGATGCGCACGTCACCGATGACCGTTGCGGTGTGGGCAATCCAGGAGCCCTCGCCAATTTTGGGTATATGTCCGTCCAGAGCGTAGATACTCATGGGCTTTGTTCTCTCTTTGTGAGCCAGGAGCCTCGATGCCGCAAGGCCTTAGAGCGATTTCGATTTAAATGGATACATTCCCTGGATTCTCGCTCATCAAGGGACTGACGGGGAAAATACTTGAGGATGCGTCATCCCCTTGGTCAGCGGGGATCCAGAAAATCCGTGTAGTGGGTTCATGCTGTATCGGATTAAACAAAAACCGTTTTAAATGATCGCGAATCATAACAAGCATGGAAAGATCAGAAAAGAAATGATCTCATATATACGAAAACCCTATATCGCAGAGGGGTATTGTGGAAATGGCGGAACGTAGTCTTTACGCTCGAAATATGTAAAGGCGCGATCAAGGTATGTGTGGGGGCGAACACGCGAAACGGACGGTTGGCTGGCGTTTGTGTCGGAGCGATGCGTGTTTTTTATGGCGCGCCCGGAAGGATTCGAACCTCCTACCCCTTGGTTCGTAGCCAAGTACTCTATCCAGATGAGCTACGGGCGCTTTGAGCCGAAGGGCGAATTATAGGGAGGAGGGTCAAATTGTCAACCGCGCGTATTGCCCGGTTCAGGCGAAAAAAAACGCACGGCAATTGAAAAGCCGTGCGTTTTTGTGGGTATGGATCGAAACCGGACGGGCGGCAGGGTGCCGCCCCTACGGCGCTCAGGTGAGCAGGTCTTTCACGCCGTCGCGTTCTTCGAGCAGTTCGTTGAGCGTTTTGGTCATGCGTTCGCGCGAAAACTCGTCGATTTCCAACCCCTGGACGATCTTGTATTCGCCGTTTTCGGTAGTGGTCGGGAAGCCGTAGATGATGCCTTCGGGTATGCCGTAGGAGCCGTCGGAAGGCACGCCCATCGTGACCCATTCACCCTTTGAACCGAGTACCCAGTCGCGGATGTGGTCGATTGCGGCGCTGGCTGCCGAAGCTGCCGAAGAAAGCCCGCGCGCCTCGATGATCGCCGCGCCGCGCTTGCCGACGGTGGGCAGGAACACGTCCCTGTTCCAGACATCGTCGTTGATGAGGTCTTTGACCTTGTCGCCGTTGGAGGTAAGAAAACGGTAATCGGCATACATGGTGGGCGAGTGATTGCCCCATACCACCATATTTTTCAGGCTGGAAACTGCCCGGCCGGACTTGGCGGCCAGTTGCGACAGGGCGCGGTTGTGGTCGAGACGCAGCATGCCGTTGAAATTTTTGGCCGGGATGCGACCATATTTGAGCGCAATTTCCTTGGCGATGTAGGCATTGGTGTTGCAGGGGTTGCCGACAACCAATACCTTGCAGTCGGGATTGGCATACTGGCCGATGGCTGCGCCCTGTACGGTGAAAATCTTGGCGTTTTCGGTCAGCAGATCCTTGCGTTCCATACCGGGGCCGCGGGGCCGTGCGCCGACCAGCAGAGCGATTTGTGCATCCTTGAAGGCGACGTTCGGATCGTCGGTCGGGATGACGCTGTCCAGAAGCGGGAAGGCGCAGTCATCCAGTTCCATAATGACGCCCAGGAGGGACTTTTGAGCCTGGGGCAGGTCGAGCAGTTGCAGGATGACGGGTTGATCCTTGCCGAGCATGTCGCCACTGGCAATGCGAAACAGCAGGCTATAACCGATCTGACCTGCGGCGCCGGTAACGGTAATGCGGATAGGGGCCTTACTCATGGGTGTATCTCCCTCTGTGTGCTGTGTGGTGTGCAAGAGAAGCATTCTACGCCATATAACAACGTCAAGGCCATATGGCAAGATGCTGTGATGAAACGGTGAGCCGTTCCATCAGTTCATATCTTATATAAAACATAAAACAAATAATATCCTAACAAAGATAGACGTTGCCTATTTTTTGTGTTCCAATACTCGCATGGCACAGGTCTCACCTACTTTCAGCCCGCTTTATCGGCAGATCAAGGGACTGATCCTGCAAGCGCTCGAATCCGGGGAGTGGCGTCCGGGGCAGGTCATTCCCAGTGAGCAGGAGTTTGCTGCGCGTTTCAATGTCTCGCAGGGGACGGTGCGCAAGGCAATCGACGAGATGGCGGCGGACAACATCCTGGTGCGCAGGCAAGGCAGGGGGACTTACGTTGCTTCGCACACTGATCCGCGCCAGATGTTTCGTTTTTTACGGCTGGTTCCGGAAAGCGGGGATTTGCTCGCTCATCCAAAGAGCGTTCCCATCGATTGCTGGCGCGCCAGGGCGGAACAGGAAGTGGCTCATATGCTGGCTATTGAACCCGGTTCGCCAATCATCATCCTGCGACGGGTGCTGCAATTCGGAAGCAAACCCGTCGTTGTCGATGAAATCTACCTGCCCGAGGATCTCTATGAGGGTTTGAACATGGAGATGTTGCAGGTCTGGAACAGTTCTCTGTACTCGCTGTTCGAGACCCGTTTCGGGCTGCGGATGATCCGCGCTCAGGAGCGCATCCGTGCCGTGGCCGCCGATCATTCGGCTGCCGAGTTGCTTCAGGTGAACGAAGGCACTCCTCTGCTGTCGGTCGAGCGGGTGACATATACATATGGAGATAAGCCGGTCGAATGGAGACGGGGGGTATATTCGACGGCTGAACATTATTACTTGAACGATTTGACTTGACGTCCGTCACTGTCATAATCATCACGTCTATACATTGCGGAGGCGTGCAGCCTTCCAATTTTGACTGCTTTTTTGAAGGAAACCTTCATGTCTGAGACGACAGTACGTAAGAAACCGGTGCATCTGGCCGTTTGGCAGATACGTTTACCGTTGCCGGGTATCGTATCTATTTTGCATCGTGTCAGCGGGGCAGGGCTCTTTTTGCTGCTGCCGTTTTTGATCTGTTTGCTTGATAAGAGCTTGTTCAGTCAGGATTCGTTCGCAGATTTCAGAGAGATCATGACCTGCCCACTGGCAAAGCTTGTGTTGCTGGGGCTCTTGTGGGCGTATCTGTATCACTTTTGCGCCGGAATCCGTTTTCTGTTTCTTGATATTGGCAAGGGGCTGGATTTGCCATGTGCGCGTAAGTCCGCCTGGGCTGTCGTGTTTGTAAGCTCGGCGCTGACCATTGCGATCGGGGGGGTATTGTGGTGATACGTCATGTTGTTGGTGCGCATTACGGCCTGAAAGACTGGCTCGTGCAGCGGGTGACGGGCATTTATATGGCGCTGTTTACGCTCGTTTTTGTCGCTTTACTCTTCTGCCTGCCCGAGTTCAGCTATGAAGCCTGGTCGGGATTGTTCTCGTCGACTTGCGTCAAGTTCTTCTCTTTCCTGTTCATCCTGTCGCTCTGCTATCACGCCTGGGTTGGCGTGCGCGATATATGGATGGATTATGTCAAACACGCCGGAGTGAGGCTGGCGCTGCATCTGGTCACTCTTTTCCTGCTCGTCGGCTATGCCGGGTGGGCTGTGCGGATTCTCTGGAGGTTATCAGCGTGAGCATCGCAAAACGTACTTTCGATGCGGTCATTGTCGGCGCGGGCGGGGCCGGTTTGCGCGCCGCACTGCAATTGTCCGAGGCTGGTCTGAAAACCGCAGTACTCTCCAAGGTGTTTCCGACCCGTTCGCATACCGTTGCCGCGCAGGGCGGGGTGGCGGCTTCCCTGGGAAATACCACCGAGGATCACTGGCATTGGCATATGTACGATACCGTCAAGGGCTCGGACTGGCTCGGCGACCAGGATGCCATCGAGTTCATGTGCAAGAAGGCCAACGAGGTCGTCGTCGAACTGGAACACTATGGCATGCCGTTTGATCGCACCGACAACGGCAAGATTTACCAGCGTCCGTTCGGCGGGCATTCCATGAATTACGGCAAGTCGCCGGTGATGCGCTCCTGCGCGGCGGCTGATCGTACCGGGCACGCCATGTTGCATGCGCTCTATCAGCGTAATGTGCGTGCGCATACGCAGTTTTTTGTCGAATGGATGGCGCTCGATCTCATCCGGGACGGCGATGGCAATGTGCTCGGCGTGACCGCGCTTGAACTGGAAACCGGAGAAGTGTCCATTTTCCATTCCAGGGCAACGGTCTTTGCCACGGGAGGTTCCGGCCGCATTTTCTATTCCTCGACCAACGCCTTTACCAATACCGGTGACGGCCTGGGCATGGCGGCACGTGCGGGAATTCCGCTCGAAGACATGGAATTCTGGCAGTTTCACCCCACCGGCGTAGCCGGGGCGGGGGTGCTGATTACCGAAGGCGTGCGTGGAGAGGGAGGCATCCTGCGCAATGCCGACGGCGAGCGTTTCATGGAACGCTATGCGCCGAATCTCAAGGATCTGGCATCACGCGACGTCGTGTCGCGCTCGATGGTGACGGAAATCAATGCAGACCGCGGCTGCGGTCACGACAAGGATTATGTGTTGCTCGACATTACACACCTGTCGCCCGAGATCATCATGAAGCGGTTGCCGGGCATCCGCGAGATTTCGATCCGCTTTGCAGGAGTTGATCCGATCAAGGCACCGATTCCCGTGGTGCCGACCTGTCATTACCAGATGGGTGGCATTCCGACCAATTACAAAGGGCAGGTGGTGCAACCGAAGCACGGCAATCCGAGCACACCCGTGCACGGGTTTTACGCGGCGGGCGAGTGCGCCTGCGCTTCGGTGCATGGCGCGAACCGCCTCGGGACGAATTCCCTGCTCGATCTTCTGGTGTTCGGCAAGTCTGCGGGTGAATCCGTGGCTGCGGACTTCAAGGCTGGGCAACTCGATCTCAAACCCTTGCCCGACGATGCCGCCGACAGAACGCTTGCCCGGCTTGCCCGGCTGGAATCGCAGAAAGACGGCAATCCGGTCAACGATGTCCGTCTCGCCGTGCAGCGCACCATGCAAAAGCACGCCGGGGTCTTCCGTTTCAAGGATCTGCTCAAGGAAGGCGTGACCCGTATCCTGGAAGTGGCCGAGAGCGCAAAGAGTACCTATATCAATGACAAGTCCAGGATTTGGAACACCGCACGCCAGGAGGCTCTGGAACTGGACAATATGATCGAAGTCGCCAAGGCGACGATGATTTCCGCCGAGGCGCGCAAGGAGTCGCGTGGCGCGCATGTCCGGGACGATGCGCCGAATACTGACGAGCATCCGAATGGGCGCGACGACCAGAACTGGCTCAAGCACACTCTTTGGTTCAGCGCGGACAACCATGTGGAATACAAGCCGGTGCACCTGAAGCCACTGTCCGATGATGTCGAGCCGATTGCGCTCGCCACACGGACATACTGAGCCTTGGGCACAGGAGAGGAATACAAATGCAAATGAGCAAACGTACCGTCAGGTTCAAGATATACCGCTACGATCCTGACAAGGATTCCAAGCCCTACATGCAGGATATTTCGGTGGAACTCGATCCCACCGACAAGAAACTGCTCGATGCCCTGGTGAAGATCAAGGCCAAGGACGACAGCCTGTCGTTCCGCCGTTCGTGCCGCGAGGGTGTCTGCGGGTCTGATGCGGTCAACATCAATGGCGTCAACGGGCTGGCCTGTCTGGCCGATGTCGACAAACTGTCCGAGCCTATTGTTTTGAGACCCTTGCCGGGGTTGCCGGTGGTCCGCGATCTGATCGTGGACATGACCCAGTTCTTCAAGCAATACCACTCGGTCAAACCCTACCTCATCAACGACGAGCCCCCGCCCGAGCGCGAGCGACTGCAAAGCCCGGAGGAACGCGAGGAACTCAACGGGTTGTATGAATGCATCCTGTGCGCGTGTTGTTCCACGTCCTGCCCGTCGTTCTGGTGGAATCCGGACAAATTTGTCGGTCCGGCGGGGCTGCTGAACGCCTATCGCTTCATTGCCGATACGCGCGATCAGGCAGCCAACGAACGGCTGGACAACCTTGAAGATCCGTACCGGCTGTTCCGTTGCCACACAATCATGAACTGCGTAGCCGTCTGTCCGAAGAGCCTGAATCCAACCCGAGCCATCTCCAGGATCAAGGACATGATGGTCGTCCGCGCCATTTGAAGAACGATGATGATCAACCGGGGGAAAGTACGCTGGCAGTGTCGCAGGTCCTTGCTTGAGCTGGACCTGGTGCTGGCGCGCTTTCTGGAGCACGAATTCGAACGTCTCGACGATGAACAACTGGCCGATTTCGAGGATCTTTTGCGTTGCGACGACTACGACCTGTGGGCATACATCAATGGGAACAAACCCTGCGAGGTTGTCCGCTGGCAACCGATGATCGAACGATTGAGCCTATGCTGAAACGGCGAAAGGTTCCGCAGCCACAATGCTCATATAACTAGATGAAGAGCATTCAAGCTTCTAACAAAACCAAAGACACCTACAACACAGGAGGGAGTACCCATGAGTGAAGAGCGCAAAGCAAGTTTGACCATTGACGGCAAAACTTTCGACTTCCCGATACTGAAAGGCACGCATGGGAATGATGTCATTGACATCCGTCCCCTGGGCGCCAAGACAGGTCATTTCACCTTTGATACCGGGTTTTTGTCGACCGCCAGTTGCCAATCCACCATCACCTTCATAGACGGCGACAAGGGAGAATTGCTGTATCGCGGCTATCCCATCGAGCAACTGGCCGAAAAATGCAACTTCCTGGAGGTTGCCTACCTGTTGCGCCACGGCGAACTGCCGGACGTGGCCCAAAAAGACCAGTTCGAAAGCACCATCCGCAATCACACCCTGGTGCATGACCAGTTGACCCGTTTCTACAACGGCTTCCGGCGCGATGCTCACCCGATGGCGGTCATTGTCGGCGTGGCGGGCGCGCTGTCGGCATTTTATCATCATGGCATGGACTACTCCAGCCTTGAGCATCGGAACATCTGCTTCCATCGCATCATTGCCAAGCTGCCGACCATCATTGCGCTGGCTTACCGCTACACGTCTGGTCTACCGTTCATGTATCCGAGGAACGATCTCGACTACGCCACGAACTTCATGTACATGATGTTCGGCGTGCCTTGCGAGGAGTACAAGACCAATCCGGTACTGTCGCGTGCGCTCGACATCATCTTTACCCTGCACGCCGACCACGAACAGAACGCTTCCACTTCCACGGTGCGCCTGGCGGGTTCTTCCGGAGCCAATCCCTTTGCGTGCGTGGCGGCGGGCATTTCCTGCCTGTGGGGTCCGGCGCACGGGGGTGCGAACGAAGCGTGTCTGCAAATGCTGGAAGAAATCGGCGATGTTTCCAAGGTGGGTGAGTACATCAACCGCGCCAAGGACAAGAACGACAGCTTCAAGCTGATGGGCTTCGGTCATCGCGTCTACAAGAACTTCGATCCGCGCGCCAAGCTCATGGGCAAGGTGTGCGCCGAGGTGCTTGACGAACTGGGGCTTGAAAATGATCGCTTGTTCAAGCTTGCCAAGGCGCTCGAAAAGATTGCTCTCGAAGACGATTATTTCATCGAGAAGAAGCTCTACCCGAACGTGGACTTCTATTCCGGCATCGTCCAGAAGGCGCTTGGCATTCCAACCTCCATGTTTACCTGCATCTTTGCTTTGGCGCGCACGGCGGGCTGGCTGGCGCAATGGGAGGAAATGATTACCGACCCGGATTACAAGATCGGTCGTCCTCGCCAGCTTTACATTGGCGCGGCCCGGCGCGATGTGCCGAACATGGACGAACGTTGATCGGCATGTGTTCAGTGCAGCCCATGTAGCTACAAAATCAGCAGGATACCTTGCAAATCTGCTTGTTTACGTGGGGCTGACCTTTGGTTTGCCCTGCTTTTCTTTTAACAGACATGATGTGAGCGTATCCCCTCCATAAAGAAGTACGGAGTTGCCTTCAGTGGTGGCCGTACTCAGAACATGACGGGTGGTTTCATATGAGGCAAAAGGAACTCCAAGGCACGTCTTATCTGTATGGCTCGAACGCGCCTTTCATTGAAGAACTCTACGAAAACTATCTGGCCGATCCTGCCTCGGTCGAAGAACGCTGGCGCGTCTATTTTGACCAGCTTCAGGCTCAGGCGGGCGCGGCGGTGCGCGATGTGGCTCATGGCCCGATCATTGCCGCCTTTGAACAGATTTCCAAGCGTGGGCCGGTACGCACGGCGAGTTCCGAGGGCGAAAACAAATTGCAGGCCGATGTCCTGCAACTGATCGCTGCTCATCGCCATCTCGGCAACCGCCGCGCCGACCTCGATCCGCTCAAGCGTGGCGACTGGCCCCAGATTGCCGAGCTTGAACCATCGCATTACGGATTCGCCGAGGCCGATCTGTCCAAGACCTTCAACGTCGGTAACTTCAAGGGCGTTTCAGGAGACAGCGCGACCCTGCGCGATATTCTCGAAGCCCTGCGCCAGACTTACTGCGGCACCATTGGCGTCGAGTATCAGCACATTTCGGATGCGGCTCAACAGCGCTGGATACAGGAGCGGCTGGAAAGCGTCCGCGCCACGCCGAATTTCACGGTGGAAGAGAAACGTCACATTCTGGGACGGGTGACTGCCGCCGAAACACTCGAACGCTACCTGCATACCCGCTACGTAGGGCAAAAACGTTTTTCGCTCGAAGGCGGCGAATCGACCATTGTTGCAATGGATGAACTTCTGCGTGTCGCGGGCAAACTGGGCGTGGCGGAAACCGTGCTCGGCATGGCGCACCGCGGGCGGCTCAACGTCCTGGTCAATACCCTTGGCAAATCTCCCTCCATGCTCTTCTCCGAGTTTGAAGGCAAGGTCAAGGCCGACCTCACCGCTGGTGATGTCAAATATCACATGGGGTTTTCCAGCAACATCATGACCCCGGGCGGCTCGATGCACCTCGTGTTGGCTTTCAACCCCTCGCACCTGGAAATCATCAACCCGGTTGTGGAAGGCTCCGTCTATGCGCGTCAGCTTCGTCACGGCGGAGACGCTCCCAAGAGCCAGATTCTGCCCGTCCTGATTCACGGTGATTCTGCCGTGGCCGGGCAGGGCGTGAACCAGGAAATGCTCAATTTCTCTCAGACCCGGGGTTACGGTACGGGAGGAACCATCCATCTGGTCATCAACAACCAGATCGGATTCACCACGTCCGCGCCGCGCGACCTGCGCTCCACGCACTACTGTACGGACATTTTCAAGCTGGTCGAAGCTCCGATTTTCCACGTCAACGGCGATGACCCGGAAGCCGTGGCCTTCGTCACCCGGCTGGCCATCGAGTTCCGTCAGGAATTCAAGAAGGACGTGGCAATCGACATCTTCTGCTTCCGCAAGCTGGGCCACAACGAGCAGGACGAACCGATGGTCACGCAGCCGTTGATGTACCAGATCATCCAGAAGCATCCCGGTACGCGCAAACTCTATGCTGACCGCCTTGTTGCCGAAGGCACGATTGCCGCTGACGAGCCCGACAGGATGATCGCCGAATACCGCGAACATCTCGACCGTGGCGAACTGCTCTACAACCCGGTGCTTTCCGGTTACAAACGCAAGTTTTCTGCGGACTGGAGACCGTTCCTCAATCAGCCCTATACCGATGAAGCTCAAACTGCGATTCCCGAGCAGGAAGTCCGCCGCCTCGCCCAGGCGCTGACCACGATTCCGGAAAGTTTCAAGCTCCACTCTCGCGTGCAGAAAATGATCGATGATCGTGCCGCGATGGGCCGTGGCGAACTGCCGATCGACTGGGGCATGGGCGAGAACCTCGCCTATGCCAGTCTGCTTGCCCAGGGATTCGGTGTGCGCATTTCGGGTGAAGACGTTGGCCGGGGAACATTCTTCCATCGCCACGCCATCCTGCACGATCAGCAGCGCAAGTTGCGCAGTGAAGGCATCTACATGCCGCTTGCCCACATCCAGGAAGGGCAGGCCCGCTTCCAGTGCTTCGATTCGGTTCTTTCCGAAGAGGGCGTGCTGGCTTTCGAGTACGGTTATGCGACCACTGAACCGAACGAGCTCGTCGTCTGGGAAGCCCAGTTCGGCGACTTCCTCAATGGCGCGCAGGTCGTCATCGATCAGTTCATTTGTTCGGGCGAAGCAAAATGGGGGCGTGTCACCGGGTTGACCCTGCTCCTGCCGCACGGTTACGAAGGGCAGGGGCCGGAGCATACTTCCGCGCGGCTGGAACGCTTCATGAACATGGCAGCGGAAAACAACTGGCAGGTTTGCGTGCCCACCACTCCCGCGCAAATTTTCCATCTCCTGCGCCGTCAGATGATGCGCAAATTGCGCAAACCCCTGATCATCATCTCGCCGAAATCGCTGCTTCGCCACAAGGAAGCGGTGTCGAGCATCGAAGATTTCGCTTCCGGCCAGTTCCAGACCGTGATTCCCGAGACCGAATCGCTCAATCCCAAGCGGGTGAAGCGCATCCTGTTGTGCCAGGGCAAGCTCTACTATGAATTGCTCGCCTATCGCCGGGAGCAAAAGATTACCGATGTTGCGCTGGTTCGCATCGAACAGCTCTATCCCTTCCCGGTGCAAAGTTTTGCCGATGCGATCGGGCAGTTCCCCAACGCGAAGGAAGTCATCTGGTGTCAGGAAGAACCGCGCAATCAGGGAGCCTGGTATTGGCTGGTCTCGCGGCAACATCTGATCAACGTCCTCGGTACACGCAAGTTGCTGCTGGTCAGCCGCCCCGCTGCCGCTTCGCCCGCCGTAGGCTACTTTGCCAAGCATTTGCAGCAGCAAAAAGACATCATCGAAAACGCATTCGGGCCGATCCAGGGTACAACTCCGCCATCGCCCAACGATCAATGAATACAGAGGTAAACTTCCATGCTGATCGAAGTCAAAGTACCGCAACTGTCTGAATCCGTATCCGAAGCCAGTCTCGTGACCTGGCACAAGAGAGCCGGTGAGGCCGTTAAACGCGATGAAAACCTGATCGACATCGAGACCGACAAGGTCGTGCTCGAAATCCCGGCCCCTGCCGATGGTGTTCTTGTCGAAATCGTCAAAAACGATGGGGAAACCGTTACCTCTGACGATCTGATTGCCCGGATCGACACCAAGGCCACGGCGACTGCCGCCGCTTCTTCCCCTGAGCCGGAGCCTGCTGCCGCACCCGCTGCCAGTGGCAGCGGCGGAACTGCGGGTGAACCCAGTCCGGCGGCGCGCAAGATACTGGAAGAAAAAGGCGTCCCAGCCGCTTCCGTGACCGGCACGGGCCGTGGCGGGCGCGTCACCAAGGAAGATGCCGTGGCGGCCGGGGTCGCTCCCGCCGCGCCTGCCCGCGCTGCTGCGCCACCTGCGCCTGCCGTGGCGGCATTTGTCGGCGAGCGTCCGGAAGAGCGCGTCCCCATGACCCGCCTGCGTACCCGCATTGCCGAGCGTCTTATCCAGTCCAAGAACGAGAACGCCATACTCACGACGTTCAACGAAGTGAACATGGCTCCCGTCATGGCCCTGCGCAAGCAATACGGCGATAAGTTCGAAAAAGCCCACGGCGTGCGCCTCGGATTCATGGGCTTTTTCGTCAAAGCTGCCGTTGCGGCGCTCAAACGCTATCCGATTCTCAATGCCTCGGTTGACGGTAACGACATCATTTACCACGGCTATATCGATATTGGCGTTGCCGTAGGCAGTCCGCGCGGCCTCGTCGTGCCGATTCTGCGTAGCGCCGAACTCCTTTCGGTGGCCGAAATCGAACTCAAGATTGCCGAATTCGGCAACAAGGCCAAGGATGGCCGCCTGTCGTTGGAAGAACTCACTGGTGGAACCTTCTCCATCTCCAACGGTGGCGTGTTCGGTTCCATGATGTCTACCCCCATCATCAATCCGCCGCAATCAGCCATCCTTGGCATTCACGCCACCAAGGATCGTCCGGTTGCAGAGAACGGTCAGGTCGTCATCCGTCCCATCAATTACCTGGCGCTTTCCTACGATCACCGCATCATCGACGGGCGGGAAGCCGTCCTCGGCCTGGTGGCGATGAAGGAAGCCCTGGAAGATCCGGCACGGCTGGTGTTGGATGTTTAGGAGAGTTCAATGACAAAAGAATTCGATATCCTCGTCATCGGCGGCGGGCCGGGCGGCTACGTTGCCGCCATTCGCGCTGCGCAACTGGGTTTCAAGGTTGCCTGCTGCGAGTCCAACCCCTATGCCGATCCAAAAGGCGAACCGAGGCTGGGAGGCACCTGCCTCAACGTTGGCTGCATTCCTTCCAAGGCGCTGCTCCACACTTCGCATCTGTACGAAGAGGCGGGTCACGCTTTTGGCAGTCAGGGCATTGAAATAAACGCCCCGAAAATCAACGTCTCGAAGATGCTTGCCCGCAAAAATGGCATCGTCGACCAGCTCACGGGCGGGATCAAAGGACTTTTCAAGAAAAACAAAGTCACTTTCCTGTCCGGCCACGGCACATTCGCCGGTCAATCCGCGAACGGCTGGAAACTGAAAGTCGGCAAGGAAGAAGTCGAGGCAAAGCACGTCATCGTTGCGACCGGCTCCAGCCCCCGGCATCTGCCCGGCGTGCCTGTCGATAATAAAATCATCTGCGACAACGTTGGCGCACTCGACATCGATGCCGTTCCAAAAAAACTTGCCATCATCGGCGCCGGCGTCATCGGGCTGGAAATGGGTTCCGTCTGGCGCCGTCTGGGCGCGGAGGTGACCCTCCTCGAAGCCCTGCCGGACTTCCTCTCTTTTGCCGACATCGATATTGCCAAGGAAGCCCTGAAGATCTTTACCAAACAGGGGCTCACCATTCATACCGGTGTCAAGATCGGTGAAGTCAAGCCCGGCAAGAAAAACGTCACCGTCGCCTATACCGACAAGGACGGCAAGGCCGCGAAGCTCGACGCCGACCGCCTCATCGTTTCCGTGGGACGCATTCCCAACACCGAGGGGCTGAACGCGGGTGCGGTGGGACTCAAGCTCAACGAGCGCGGACAGATCGAAGTCGATGCCCACTGCAAGACCAATCTCCCAGGCGTCTGGGCTATCGGCGATGTCGTGCGCGGCCCCATGCTTGCCCACAAGGCGATGGAAGAAGGCGTACAGGTGGCTGAGCTCATCGCGGGGCAGGCGGGCCATACCAACCTGGATGCTGTTCCCGGCGTCATCTACACTACCCCGGAAATTGCCTGGGTCGGCAAGACGGAGCAACAACTCAAGGACGAAGGTGTTGCCTACAAGGCAGGCAAGATTCCCTTCCTCGCCAATGGCCGCGCACTCGGCATCGGCGCGCCGGAAGGATTCGTCAAAATGCTGGCCGATGCCAAAACGGATCGCATCCTGGGGGTTCACATCATCGGTGCGGGCGCTTCGGATCTCATCAGTGAAGCCACTGTCGCGCTGGAATTTTCCGGAGCTTCGGAAGATCTCGCACGGATTTGCCATGCCCACCCGACCCTCTCGGAAGTCCTCCACGAAGCGGCGCTCGCCTGTGACAAGCGGGCGTTGCATTTTTGAGAGCGTAATCAGCTAAGGAATGTCTGCAAAACCCGAAACCGCTCCCGTAGGGGCGACCTGTGGTCGCCCGGTGAATTGCGGTGAATGAATGTGCAACGTATCGGGCGACCACAGGTCGCCCCTACGATGCGACAGGAGGGGTAATGCAGATGTTCCCTGAGTAGAACGTTCAAGGTAAGCGGCGGCCGGAGATTATCCCCTCTGGAACTATCGAACCTTCAAAAGTAATACGTGGGTCATTCACGTCCACAAGTTCATCCAACTCGTAGACATTCCGATAGCCATACCCGTACAAGTTGATGTAAGTGGGAATATTGAGCGCCATCATGAGAGGCTTGGCTTGTGATGACATTTGGGTTGCAATCGAGTCGTTTCTGCCAAAACCCCGTGGCTCCGCAATTTTGGAGGCAAAATCAACCTGGTTGCCCTCAAAATTATTGTTGCAATAAATCAGAATCTTGGTGTCGAAGGACGGAATAACCCGCGCGAGAGCGTCTTGGGTAAAGTCAGAGAAAGACAAATGCTTTGCGCCTTTCAGATGTATGCGATCATAACGAAATGCCGAACGGGAATCCAGTATTATGACGCCCGGCTCTTCGCTCATTTTCAGGAATGTGTTGAGGTCGATGAGACGGCTTGCCCGGTGAGACTCCATCTGCGCCATCAACCCCTTGAAGTCGTCAAAGCTCACCTTGGCCTTCGGGTAAGTTTGAGCCTGAGCCTGAGGCAATCCCACACTATTCGAGTCGCAGCCGGTCATCAGCACCAAGGTTGCTACCGCTAAACCGCCAAGTATTTTCTGAATGATGGGACGCATGAGGTATTCTCCTGTGCTTGGGAGGGTGGGTACAAGACAGAATGCCTCCTAACTGCATATAAACAAACTGTCTTGATAAGAATAGTGTCATCTAACCTGTAAATGTTGTCAATCTCAACTCGGAACAGCCTTTTCGATCAGGCAAACCTGAAATTCAGCGGACGGACACGCGTCGAACGCAACTCTCGCCATTGTTCCCGCCAAAGCTTGTCCCCGCAGTGATCCTGAGCGGGGAACACGCGGGAATGACGGAATGGGAAAGTCCGCGTAGGTTGGGATGAGCGAAGCGAATCCCAACACCCAACCGACCACAAAAACTGATACTTGATAGCTGTGTCCGGGTTAAAGACGCTGGATTCCCGCCAAAAACACGCGGGAATGACGGGGTAGTAGAGGCACGCGGGAATGGCGAGAGGGTTTTGTAGATATTCCTTAAGGAACATCTGCATTACTTGGTATCCCGCGTAACGTAGGGGCAGGCCTTGTGCCTGCCCGTGCTTCACGCGGGCACCTGAAACAGGGCAACCACAAGGGTTGCCCCTACACTCGGCAATTGGGGTGGGGTTTTGCAGACGTTCCCTAACGAATGAAAGGGACTAAACACCTAGTGCGCCTGTGGGTCAAAGTATGCCTCTTTTTCTTTGTATGCTTTGAACTCGGCCAATTGCTCTTCCGTAAGCTCCGAATGTGGTAGCCAATACACGACGCGCTTCATTTTTTTTGAAAATAGACTTCCTGCATGGATGGCCGTCATATACTCGATATAGACTCGTTCGCGCGTTTCACCAATAAGGGAGGCAATGTATGCGGAATTCCTTCCACTGGCGGCACTCAGCAACATTTCAATATCTTTCTTCTCAGCTCTTTTGATAGATTCCGCCGCCGCGCTCCTGACCAGCCCGAAAACCAATATTAAGACCGCAGCAAATAACGATATTGGAACCTTATGCATGATTGCGCTCCCATTATTTCTTGTGAAACCCGGCGTTTATGTTAACCGGCGGCCCAAGGCGTAGCCTTGGACTGCCCAGCGAGCGAAGCGAGCGGGGTTGAGCATGTTGTTGGGATGCTTGAGCGGAGCGTCAAACACGAGGCCAACCGAACGCGCAATTCGCGAATAGCACCTCTGTCGCTTCACCTACAACTGCTCATAGTCTAGCATGAGAATCTCTTCCCCAAATGCGGAAACCGCCTGTTCCGAAAATGACTTTGCTAACAGCCGGAGTTCAATGAGATCGTTACCAAAATCTGCAATGTCATCAGGATCATCTGAATTCGTGCAGATCTGATTCCACTTTGCATCTAGTGATGCAATGGCCTCCAAAAGCAGTCTGCATTCAGATTCTACCAAGATGCAATGAAGTGTCTTCATGCGCGTATCCCCTGTTTTTTAAAGACCCTAGTTGCTCTCAGCGCGAGTTCTTCGAGAAGCCCTTTATACTTGTCTACTGGCATGTTCGACGTCGGAGCGATACAGTAATGATGGGGCTTGTCTTGTACGATTTTTAATCCTATTGGCATAGAAGTGTTTGCGGAAAACTTCCATACCCAGCCAGTCATTGGAGAGGCGTTAATGCCATCGATATCGAATACGCTGATTCCCCTGCCATTTGCGATCACCATAGTGATCCCGTTTATGTTTACAGTATTGACATCTTTGGGGGGCGAATATTGGATAGCCTTGGGCTGCCTTCGTTTCCGAGTCGAAAAACATCTTCTGGAAAGATATAGAAATCAATGGGTTTCATGAAATCTCCTTGCAGAGGTCAGTGGTAAAAGGGTATGCACTCCAACTATACATAAACAGACCGTCTTGAGAAAGTCTGCGCCCCCTAACTACATATAACAAACTGCCTTGATGAGAACAGTCCGCGTAGGTTGGGATGAGCGAAGCGAATCCCAACACCCAGCCGACCACAAGAACGTCGGGATTCGCAAGCTCATCCCGACCTACGCGCTCCCGCATGCGGGAGAGGGCAGCGTTGGATTTCTTTTACAACGAAAAATGGATACAAACGAATTATCCAAAGGTTTCCAGTCTGTTCCTGCGTGATTATCGAATGCCCGGATTACGTTGGTTTGCCGCACTCTGCCATTGCCAGAATTTGTTCCAGGTGTTGTTTCACTTTGCCACTGGAATTCTTGATAAGCGTTTCCGGCTTGTTTGCTTTACCAAACAGAAAATTTACAACAATTTGTGCATGATAATCATCAAATTCAAGTTTGACCATCGCGTCGGCGATGGCGGCCATTGTTTCAGGCTGATCCAGTCCAGCGATCTTTTTCTTGTACTCGTAGACAGGACTTGTGTGAGGTTCATTCATGTTGATAATGGAAACAAGAACGGCCTCAGCATTTTGAGGGTTTACTCCATATTTTTCCAAGTATGCAAAAATAAAAACGTCAGGAGAAAGAGAATGTTCGGAATCGTTTTGCTCCATGAATATTTTCATAATATCGCAATTATCGGCGCTCGCCATTCCCAATGCGAATGTGGCATATCCTCCCGATAGCACTGCGGCCTCGTCGGAAGCATCGCTGTAATAGCGATCTTTACCAATAACCATCGTGACATATTCTTTCATTTTTGACCATAAAGCGGGATAGTTGGCACAGTTATTCCAGAACAGTTGTGTTTTGGTTTTCAGAAGTTTTGGAATAAAATTCTTCTCCTTAGAGTTAAGTTTTATACTGTAATCGCGCGGAAAGTCTGCATTCATCAAGCGAATGATGTAGTCGAGCATGACGTTGTAGGCGCCTTCAGATTCCTCTTTCAGTTTGAGGTCGATGATTTTTGTAACATCGTTGGCGTTACATGAAACGAGATTGTCCTTGTATTGCACGATTTCCGGCGCGATCAAGCCGGAGCCGAATTTCAGAATATTTTTGGCTTCTTTGCTGCCGCGTTGTGCAATAGCCTCCAAGGCTTCTCTGGCGTCGTCCTTCCGGTATTCGTCAGCGTGAAGCATCACATCCATGCATAAGCGGCAGGCAAGACTGGATTTTTCTTCTGTGACCTGCCATTGGCCTTTTGGGTTGGTTAATGCGTACGCTGCGCGAGTCAAAGCTTCGGCGACCTGCATCATCATCCATCCTTGACTCAAGTCTGGATCCTTCCACCCGCGAGCGCGATCCAGCAACTTACCATAAAATGTTGTCAGTGCGTCCACACCAAGCTCATCATAGAGATAGGTGGCAGCAATACGGAGAATATCGTTGAGGGAAGATCTTATTTTTTTCAGATCTTCGGTTTCGTATTCCTTTTTTACGATGAAATCGCGGACCAACTGTATTCTGTGTTCCAACCGCTTTTCATCGATGGCGACGATAGATTTCGTCGTTATATGATCACTCGTGGCTATACGAGTTTTTGCATCGTACAGACCCCCCCACTCTTCGTTGCAGACTTTTTCGTGCAGCCATGCTTCCAATGCGGGAGCAATGTCTTTTTCAAAAATATCCTCTGTAATGAAACTGAAGTCTGTATCGAACTTTTCTTTTCTTATGCCATAGTCCAAACTGCCGCCACTCGTATCAATCATGAAGCTGATTTTGGTTGATGCTTTTCCATCACTTCCTGGTTTAGATGGAAGACAGTTCCAGAAAAACATAATTTCGTTGATTCTGCCGGCGCTAAAACGATCCGATCCACATTTTTCAATGTATTTTTTCAGGTCTTTTCGCGCTATTTTTTCACGACATTCCAGCGCGCCAATAAGGGTGTTGATAACAGCTTGCGTTTGATTGTTCATGGAAATCCTCATTTAGGGAAACTCTGCATTACCTCTACTTTCACCACTTGTCATCCTGCGCGAAGTCGCAGGATCCACGTAACGTTTGGATTCTGCGACTTCGCTTCACTACGCGCAGAATGACAGAAGGGGTTTTGCAGACGCTCCTTAGGGAAACATGTGTGAAGTGTCAGGCTGGATGGAATGATTTTTCAATTTCTTGTAAATGCTCCACCATACAAACGGCAAGGCAATGTTAATAACCGCAATGAGTACAGTAAATGCGATAGGCAGAAAATAATCTGGTAGAGATTCAGGCGGGATGAAAGATAGCAATGAATTTCCAAACATGGGAGCTACTGTCAGAAAACAAATCCATCCGAATCCTCCAATCTTTGTTGCTTTCCAGATTAAAAATTGAATGATCAGAACGCCAATTGATCCTATCCATACAATGGCAGCCGGTCCGTTAAGTGCGGCGAGGAATGACAATTCTACGAAATTCAAATCATGCATAAGATTCTCCCTAAGGATTCTCTGCATAACCCCACCCCAGTTGCACATTCACGCAATCCACCGGGCGACCACAGGTCGCCCCTACAAAATACGTCATTTTCTCGTTAAGCGCAGAATGACGGGAGGGGTTTTGCAGAGAATCCTTAACTATATAAACAAATTTTGTTGACTAAAACAGTATTATTCAAAATAGAAATGTTGTCAATCCCAACTCGGAACAGCGTCACCGCTTGTCACCCTGCGCGAAGCCGCAGAATGACACTGATACTTGATAGCTGTGCCCGGGTTAAAGACGCTGGATTCCCGCCAAAAACACGCGGGAATGACGGGGTAGTGGAGGTACGCGTGAATGACGAGAGGGTTTTGTAGATATTCCTTAAGGAACATCTGCATTACTTGGTATCCCGCGTAACGTAGGGGCAGGCCTTGTGCCTGCCCATGCACCAATAGGGTAACGGAAACAGGGCAACCACAAGGGTTGCCCCTACACCCGGCAATTGGAATGGGGTTTTGCAGATGTTCCTTAAACAATATTATTCAACATGTGAACAATCATTGCTGAGTATAATGATTTTCCTCTTTCCGCTGCCAGCCCGCACATAAACCCTATGATGAAAATTGCCAAAACACCGGTTAATGGATTAAGAAAGTTCAGTTGCAAAACGCCCATGAAATACCAACCGGGGCAATGCAAAAGTACGAATAAGAAAGCGGTTATTGTGTTTGCCTTTAAAAAATAAAATTTTTGTTTTAATGTAGACAGAATTGCGCCTCGCATTAAAAACTCCTCAAAAACTGGAGCTAAAATAACGAAGTCAATAAAAGTAAGTAATGATCTATCTCCAAGGATGCTTAAATTACCATTTATAATCCGATAAGTTATGTGTAAAGCCAAAAAAATCCCGCCTATTCCAAATCCCCAAACGAGGGTATGCTTCAATGTTTGAATCCGTAAAATGTCTTTTAATTTTTTGTTATACTTTTTCAAAATCCAAAAAGCCGGTAAAATCCATACGAAAATTCTTGCAATAAACCAATATAAAAACGTTGCCCACTCACTTCTAAAAAGTTCAAAATAATCTGTAAGTGCAAGCTGCAATACCCATGCTCCAGTCCAAGCGGCTAAGATAACAGTAAAAATCAAGTGCATACCAGGTTCTCTGTTGGTTTATTTCCGCCTAACGTTTATGTTATGCCAACCGGTAGCCCGAGGCGTAACCTTGGTCTGTCACTTACTTTCATAGTACGTTGACCAAGTGGTTCCGTAGCATTTGCCCCAGAAGAGGCAAGACAGGCGAAAGCTAAACAAATAGCAGATACATGTTTTCTCATCGACAGATCCTGGTAGGACTAATTACACATAGACAGACTGCTTTGAGAGAGGTTTGCTCCTCCTAACTACATAAGCAAGCAAACTGTCTTGATGAGAACAGTGTCATCTAACCTGTAAATGTTGTCAATTTCAACTCGGAACAGCGTCACCGCTTGTCACCCTGCGCGAAGCCGCAGAATGACACTGATACTTGATAGCTGTCTTCACGTGAGTCCAGATTAAATTAAAGACGCTGGATTCCCGCCAGAAACACGCGGGAATGACGGGGTAGTGGAGGCACGCGGGAATGACGGAGTGACGGCGGCGCGCGGGAATGACAAGAGGGGTTTTCAGACGTTCCACAGGATTAAAAAAACCGCCCTGCCGACGGATCTCCTGACCCGCAAAGGCCAATGGTAGAATCGTTCCCCCTTCCTGACCGGATAGCCCTGCTGTGCCTTTTCCCGAAAGTAACGCGATGAGTCCTGCCGAACGGCGCGCGGGCGTGAGCCTTTCGGCTATTTTCGCCCTGCGCATGCTCGGGCTGTTCCTGATTCTGCCCGTGTTTGCTGTGCACGCGGCCACCATTCCGGGTGGCGACGACCCCCTGCTCGTTGGTCTGGCGATGGGTGTCTATACGTTCGTGCAGGCGTTTCTGCAAATCATCTTCGGCATGGCCTCGGATCGGTACGGGCGCAAGCCGGTGATTCTTTTCGGTCTGGCGCTGTTTGTGATCGGCAGTGCCGTGGCGGCGCTCGGTTCCGATATTTACAGCATCATCATTGGCCGCAGCATCCAGGGCGCGGGTGCAATCTCGGCGGCGGTCACGGCTCTGGCCGCCGACCTTACGCGCGATCAGCACCGCACCAAGATCATGGCGATGATCGGATCGAGCATCGGACTGATGTTCGCCTTTTCGATGGTTGCCGCGCCACTGCTCTACGCCTCCATCGGCATGTCCGGCATTTTCTGGCTTACCGCCGCGCTGGCGCTTGGCGCAATGGCGTTGACGGTCTGGGTTGTGCCCGCCGCGCCGCCCATACAAGCCACAGCAGTCCGCACGGACGGAGCCCTGCGCAACATCCTGCGGCATGGGCCGCTGATGCGCCTCAATTTTGGGGTCTTTGTCCTGCACTTCATCCAGATGATGATGTGGATGACCGTGCCGACGGCTCTCTCCACACGCGGCGGCCTGCCCGTTGCCGAGCATTGGAAAATTTATCTTCCGGCGGTGCTGCTTGCCTTTAGCGTCATGATTCCGGCGATCATCGCCGCCGAGCGAGGCAAACGTTTCAGGCTCGTTTACACTATGGCAGTGGCCCTGCTCGCGCTCGTTCAACTCGGGCTTTACACATGGGCAGGCAATATCTGGCTTACCGCTTTATGGCTCACCTTCTTTTTCATTGCCTTCAATATACTTGAAGCTATGCAACCGTCATTGATTTCTCGTATAATATCGCCCGAAATCAAGGGGACTGCGCTTGGTGTATACAATACCCTGCAATCCATCGGCATTTTTCTCGGTTCCCTCATCGGCGGCTGGATACTCAGCCGTTTCAGTGAGGCGGCCATCGGCTGGTGCTGCGGCGCAATTGCTCTATCATGGCTGCTGCTCACCGTAGCCTGCCCGTTGTCGCTGCCGCACAGGGGTACGCCCCCCCGCTGTCAGACATAACCTACACACCCAAACGAACATTCAGGAGAATCGCATGGCATCCGTCAATAAAGTCATCCTCATCGGCAACCTGGGACGCGATCCGGAATTGCGCTACATGCCCAATGGCGACGCAGTTTGTAACGTCAACCTCGCCACGACGGAGAGTTGGAACGACAAGGCGAGCGGCGAACGCCGCGAAATAACGGAATGGCACCGCGTCACGCTCTACCGCAAACTCGCGGAAATTGCCGGGCAATACCTGAAAAAAGGCTCCCAAGTCTATTTTGAAGGGCGCATCCGCACCCGCAAATGGCAGGACAAGGACGGTGCTGATCGTTACACCACCGAAATCGAAGCCTCGGAAATGAAAATGCTTGGCCGCAGGGAAGGCGGCGGCGACGCGCCGATGCCGCGCCAGGATACCCCACCCGATGCGCGTCAGGCTCCGGCGGGCGACAAAGCCCCGGCGGGCGATTCCGGCGGATTCGGCAATTTCGACGACGATATTCCGTTCTGAGCGGTTCTCCGGGTCAAGTACTTGCAGGCGGCCACTGTTTGGCCGCATGCAGTACGCGGAGGATACGCACCGAGTCGGTAGAGAGGTCGTAGACCAGAATGTAATTGCGATGCACTACCAGTTCGCGTGTCCCCGCTTCTCTGCCTTTGCGACCTATCAACGGATAGCTTGACAGCATAGCCGCTTTTTCCTCGAAAAGTTCGTCAAGGGAAAGTGCGGCAGAAGGGTTATCGGCTTCGACGTAGTCATAAATTGCTTCACGATCCGCGATGGCTTCGTGCGTCCAAAACAGCATCATCACTGGTCGGACTCTTCAAGCCTGCGGCGTGTGGCCGCACGGCGAGCAGCAAAGCGGGCAGTAACGTCGACGGCAGGCACGAGTCGGTCAGCGTTGGCAGACGCGACACCTATTTGGACTTGGCGGCGAAACCATGCATCATGCTCTGGTGTGACCTTCAACCCCTGGACAAACTCTCGCATAAAGTCGCGCAATAACTGCGCCCCCGTGCGGTCGTGTTTCTTTGCTGCTGCGGCAAATTCTTCTTTCAGGGTTTCGTCAACCCGGAACGTAAAAGTAACCTCGTTCATAAAATTGCCCTTATGTGTTACGTAATATGTACACGGTAGCACTTTACATCTTCTGGTGCATACAACCGTTCTGAAGAATCGCAATGGAACGCGCCATACCCTGTTGATCATACGGAGGCTATAATTCGCCCTCTGCCAAGGAGCGTTGCGACCCGCAAATGCCGGGCCAGGCTTGGCAGCCGCTTGAAGTCACGGCGCTCGCAAACCTTTACCGGTTTGCTGCGCCGTTCATGTTTTCGGGCGCAAGCCGGGTGAAAGAAATCGAGGACATGATGCAAACCGACCGAACACTCCGCCAATTGCTCACTCACCGCATCCTGCTGCTGGACGGAGCAATGGGCACAATGATCCAGCGGCATGGATTGACGGAAGCCGACTATCGGGGCGAACGCTTCAAGGATCACCCGAAGGAAATCAAGGGCAACAACGATGTGCTTGTGCTCACGCAGCCTGAGATCATCAGCGGCATCCACCGCGCTTACCTGGAAGCCGGGGCGGACATCATCGAAACGTGCTCGTTCAACGCAACCCGTGTTTCGCAGGCCGATTACGATCTCTCGGACATCGCGTATGAGTTGAACGTCGTGAGCGCCCGGCTGGCACGCGAACGGTGCGACGAATTCACCGCGCGTGCACCCGGCAAACCCCGTTTTTGCGCAGGCGTACTGGGGCCGACGTCGCGCACGCTGTCGATTTCGCCGGATGTGAACGACCCCGGTTTTCGCAATATCGAATTCGACGCGCTTGCCGACGATTATTTCGACGCGGCACGCGGTCTGATGGACGGCGGAGCCGATTTGCTGCTCATCGAAACGGTGTTCGATACCCTGAACGCGAAGGCAGCGGTCTTTGCCATCGAACGCCTGTTCGAGGAACGCGGCCAGCGGCTGCCGGTGATGATTTCCGGCACGGTCGCGGATGCTTCCGGGCGCACGCTCTCGGGGCAGACGGTCGGGGCTTTCTGGCATTCGCTCATGCATGTGAAGCCGCTCGTTTTCGGTCTGAACTGCGCCCTCGGCGCGAAGGAATTGCGGCCCTATGTGGCGGAGCTTGCAGCGCGCTGTGGGTGCTTTGTCTCCGCCCACCCGAATGCGGGGTTGCCGAATCCGCTCGCACCGAGCGGTTACGATGAAACACCGGAAGAACTTGCCGCTGAAATCGGCGACTGGGCGCGTGCCGGGCTGGTGAATATCGTCGGCGGCTGCTGCGGAACCTCGCCGGAACACATCGTGGCGATTGCCCGCGCGGTAGAAGGCATCCAACCGCGCCGCGTGCCGGAACCCGCGCCACGGCTACGACTCTCGGGATTGGAAGCGTTCGAGATCGGCAAGGAAAGCCTTTTCGTGAACGTAGGCGAACGCACGAACGTCACCGGCTCGCGCGCTTTCGCCCGCATGATTGGGGAAGGCCGCTACGAGGACGCGCTTTCCGTGGCGCGGCAACAGGTAGAAAACGGCGCGCAGATCGTCGACGTGAATATGGACGAGGCGATGCTCGACTCGGAGGCGGCAATGGCTCGCTTCCTGAAACTCGCCGCCACCGAACCGGACATCGCCAAAGTGCCCGTGATGATCGACTCCTCGCGCTGGGAAGTCATCGAAGCGGGACTGCGCTGCATCCAGGGCAAAGGCGTCGTCAACTCCATTTCGCTCAAGGCGGGTGAAGCGGAATTCCTGCGGCAGGCGCGGCTTGCACGGCGTTATGGCGCGGCAATCGTCGTCATGGCCTTCGACGAGACGGGTCAGGCCGACACGCTCGCGCGCAAAATTTCGATCTGTCGGCGAGCCTACGATCTGCTGGTCAAACCGTTGGCTGAAGGTGGTGCGGATTGCCCGCCCGAAGACATCATCTTCGATCCCAACATTTTCGCCATTGGAACCGGCATCGAAGCGCACGACAACTACGCCGCCGACTTCTTCGAGGCAGTGCGCTGGATCGGAGAAAACCTGCCGCACGCGCACACTTCGGGCGGGGTGTCGAATGTGAGCTTCAGCTTCCGGGGAAACGACACGGTACGCGAAGCCATCAACACCGTTTTCCTCACTCACGCCATTCGCGCCGGGCTGACGATGGGCATCGTCAATGCCGGAATGCTCGGCGTCTACGATGCGCTCGACGCCGAATTGCGCGAAAAAGTGGAAGACGTGGTGCTGAACCGTCATCCCGGCGCAGCCGAGGCGCTGATCGAATTCGCCCGGACAATGAAGGAAGAGGGCAGGGCGCGGAACATGGGGGCAAGCCTCGACTCTGCCTGGCGCACCGCGCCGCCGGAGGAGCGGCTCAAACACGCGCTGATCAAAGGCATCGCCGATTTCGTCGCCGCCGATACCGAAGAACTCCGCGCCCGCCTGGAGGCCGAAGGCAAACCGCCGCTGGCCGTCATCGAAGGCCCGCTCATGGCCGGAATGGAGGCCGTGGGCGAGCTTTTCGGCGCGGGCAAGATGTTTCTGCCGCAAGTGGTGAAATCCGCGCGGGTCATGAAGCAGGCGGTCACACACCTCGTGCCCTTCATCGAGGCGGAAAAGGCGCGCGGCGGCGGGGCAAGCAAGGGCCGCATCGTGCTCGCTACCGTGAAGGGCGACGTGCACGACATTGGCAAAAACATCGTAGCCGTCGTGTTGGCCTGCAACGGTTTCGAGGTGATCGACCTCGGCGTGATGGTTCCCGCCGACAAAATCCTGGCTGCGGCGCGCGAGCACGAAGCCATCGCCATCGGTTTGTCCGGTCTCATCACTCCTTCGCTCGAAGAAATGTGTGCCGTGGCCGCCGAAATGCAGCGCCAGGGTTTGTCGATGCCGCTCCTGATCGGCGGCGCGACCACCAGCCTCGCTCACACCGCCATCAAAATCGCGCCCCATTACACGCAGCCTGTCGTCTACGTGCCCGACGCCTCCCGTGCCGTCGGCGTCGTGGGCGCGTTGCTCTCCGAGAGCACCGCGGAAGCGTTCCGGTCGCGGCTGGCAACCGATTACGCCCGTGTGCGCGACAACCATGCCAACCGGCAAACGCGGCCCCGTGTGTCGCTGGACGCCGCGCGGGCCAATGCATTGCGCCTGCCGTGGGGTGAAGCTGATACGCCTCCACGTCCGTGCATTTCGGGAAAAGTCATCGCGCTCGATGTCGACCTTGCCGTTCTGTGCGACTATATCGACTGGAGTCCCTTCTTCCGAACGTGGGACTTGCCCGGGCGCTTTCCCCAAATCCTCGATGACGAAACCGTCGGTGAAGCCGCGCGGAGCGTCTACCGCGACGGCCTCGCCATGCTCGATGATCTCATCGCCGAAAAATGGTGCCGGGCAAAAGCCGTATTCGGCCTTTTCCCCGCCAACAGCGTGGGCGACGACATCGAGCTTTATGCCGACGAACGCCGTGCCACTCCCGTTCTGGTCTGGCACGGGCTGCGCCAGCAGCACGAATCTTCCCCCGGCAAACCCAATCTCTGCCTCGCGGATTTCATCGCCCCCAAAACCTCCGGCATCGAAGATTGGTGCGGCGCTTTCGCGGTCACGGCGGGGCTGGGCATCGAAGCAAAACTTGCCGAATTTGAAGCCGCCCACGACGACTACCGCGCCATCCTGCTCAAAGCCCTGATCGACCGCCTCGCCGAAGCGTGCGCGGAATGGCTGCACGAGCGCGTGCGCAAGCACGAATGGGGCTACGCCGCCACCGAAACGCTCGACAACGAAGCCCTGATCCGCGAGGCGTATCCCGGCATCCGCCCCGCTCCCGGCTACCCGGCCTGCCCCGACCACACCGTCAAACGCGCGCTATTCGCGCTGCTCGATGCCCCCGGCAACGCGGGCATGGGGCTGACGGAGTCGATGGCGATGACCCCGGCGGCAAGCGTAGCGGGCTTCTACCTTTCACACCCCGAAAGCCGTTACTTCGCCATTGGAAAAATCGGCCCGGATCAACTGGAAGACTGGGCCAGCCGCGCGGGGATGAGTGTGGAAGAAGCGCGGCGCTGGCTTGCGCCGTTGTTGTGAAATGGCGTCGATCATCGAAATTAGATCAGTTTTGATTCAAGTGGATACATCCTGGATTCCCGCTTTCGCGGGAATGACGGAGAAACACCTAAAATGCGTCATCCCCGCGAAGGCGGGGATCCAGAAAAATCCGGGCAAGTCGATTCATACTGTGTCGGACAAAACAAAAACCGCTCTAATCTAAAAACCCGTAAGAACCCGCTATGCAAACTATCCTCATCATCATTCACGCTCCCCCCTACGGCAGCGAACGTTGCCTCTCCGGCCTGCGCTTAGGGCTAGCCCTGGCCGACCGCGATGACAAGCCAACAGTGCGTATTTTCCTGATGTCCGATGCCACCGTGCTCGGACTGCCCAACCAGATCGACAGTGGTGGCAACGGCCTGCAAGGCATGGTTGAAACACTCGTCGCCCTCGGCGTGGATATTCGCCTGTGCCGCACCTGTGCACTGGCCCGCGGCCTCGGCGATTTGCCACTGATTGACGGAACCGCTATCGGCACACTTGCCGAATTGGCCGAAGCGACGCTGGCGGCGGATAAGGTTGTTACGTTTTAGGGTGGGCGGCTGAAAGTGGTTAGAAAGCCCATACGTTTCGCGTTAGAATCGCTGCCAGCGGTTCGGATATCATGGGGGTAACGGAGGATTCGCCAATGCTGCGAGAATACACTGCCGTCATCAAACAAGACGAAGGCGATTGGATTGGCTGGATCGAGGAAGTGCCAGGCGTAAATTGCCAAGAAGCTACACGCGAAGCTTTGTTGGCGTCCTTGCGCATAACGCTCGCCGAAGCGCTCGAATTCAATCGTACTGAAGCGCGTAATGCCGCAGGTGAGGGCTACGAAGAGTTGCTTGTCGCCGTATGAAACGGCGTGATCTTGTTGCACACCTTCAAACTCACGGTTGCGTACCAGTCCGCGAAGGTGGTAGCCACTCATGGTGGGGTCATGCAGAGTCTGGCAAACGCAGTGCCGTTCTCCGGCATACCGAAATCAACAACCATCTCGCGCGCAAAATTTGCCGCGACCTTGGTATTTCTGAACCAACACGGTTCTAGTGGTCTTACGTCGTCCGCATCTCCTCACGGACAGCATCGCGCACGACACTTGCACCAGACTTTTCGGCGCGGTCTCGGTGAATTGCCACTGATTGCCGGAACCGCTATCGGCACACTTGCCGAATTGGCCGAAGCGACGCTGGCGGCGGATAAGGTTGTTACGTTTTAGGGAAATGAAATGCTTCGGATCGTGTATTGGTGTATGGGATTATTCGCGGTTTGTTTTGTCCTGTTGGCTCAAGCGCAGGATTTTGAAGTAATCAAACGTGCTGCGGAGCAGGGGGATGCGGAGTCCCAATATAACCTTGGAATTATGTACTTCAGCGGTAATGGAGTAGCCGAGAATGATAACGAGGCTGAGAAGTGGATTCGCGAGGCGGCAGAACAGGGATACGCTCCTGCTCAAAATTCCCTTGGGTCAATGTACATCAGCGGTTATGTTGTAGGGCAGAATCATGCTGAAGCAGTGAAGTGGATTCGCAAAGCGGCAGAACAGGGGTACGCTCCTGGCCAAGTTTCCCTTGGAGTTATGTACGCTGGTGGTATGGGCGTAGCTCAAAATAGTGCTGAGGCCACGAAATGGTATATGCGGGCAGCGGAGCAGGGGGATAGTGGTGCCCAATTTCTTCTTGGGATGAGGTACGTCAAAAGTGGGAACGTAGCCAAGTTTGGAAGGAGGTACACCTCCGATAGTGGTGACGTAGTAAAGGATGATGCCGAAGCTGTGAAATGGTTTCGCAGGGCAGCGGAGCAGGAGCATAGTGGTGCTCAATATCTTCTTGGAATGATGTATGAAGAAGGCCATGGTGTAGTAAAGGATGATGTTGAGGCTATGAAGTGGTACACAAAAGCGACAGAGCATGGGCATAAAGACGCCCAGAATGCGCTCAAACGCATGGAAAAGTAACAGCGTTGTATGGATTCGGTCAGTAAACGTGGCCTACGTTCGTTCAAACCTTTCGCCTTACGTCGTCCGCATCTCCTCACGGACAGCATCGCGCACGACATCGGCAAGTGATCATCCCTGGACAAAGGAGCGGGATCATCTGAATGACGGCAATATCACTTACACAAAACCCAAACTAAAAGCCTACAAACTACGAGCGGGGAAATGACAATGGGGCAAATCAACAAGGAGTATTTTTTTATCAGAAAGGAGAAAACTGATGGGTACTTCCCTGAACTGACTCCTGATGCAGACACGCATGCCAAACCCTATGAAAGAGAGGCTCTTCCTTTCGGGCAAAAACCATTGATCTTTCGCAATGGCGCTTTGGAATTCGCTCTGCGAAGGGGCGCTCTTCCCGTAGATCCTCCACCAGATGTTTTATTTGACGGAGAAAATTTGGTCGTTCGTGAGCGCATTGCCAAAAAGCTGGATGAAATGGAGCTTTCCAATTTGGCGATACAACCGGCGATTTATATCGACCACAAAAAGAAGTGGCACGAGGATTATTGGTTCTTGACCTTTACAAAGGAGTTCGATTGTTGGGACAGGAAAAAGTCGAGATATGACCCTGAACCACCGTATAAGGGCCGGATGTTATATGACGTTTCTGTTTATATCCTGAATGAAGAGTTGCTGCAAAAAACCCCCTTGCGCGAACGGCTTCTGTTCAGAATGGGGGGAGCAGTACTTTCACCTGTTCTGGCACATCAATCCATTGTTGGACTCTTCCGCATGCCGGGGGTGGAGGTTATTTCGCTCGTCGAAAGAGCTGAAATGAAAGGCATGTTTCTAGAAGACTGACAAAGCCTGAGCAGAACGCGTACAAACTACGAAGGGGGAATTGACAATGGGGCGATTCGACAAGGAGTATTTTTTTGTCAAACATCCAGGTGATGAATATTATCCTGAGCTGACACCGGATGAAGACACGGGGGCCAAACCTTATCGTAGAGAAGCACTTCCTTTCGGGCAAAAACCATTGATCTTTCGCAATGGCGCTTTGGAATTCGCCCTGGAAAGGGGAGTACTTCCCGTAGACCCTCCACCAGATGTTTTATTTGATGGTGACGATTTAGTAGTCCGTGAGCGCATCGCCAAAAAGCTGGACGAGTTTGAGATTCCCAACCTGGCGATACAACCGGCGATTTATATCGACCACAAAAAGAAATGGCACGAGGATTATTGGTTCTTGACCTTTACAAAGGAGTTCGATTGTTGGGACAGGGAAAAATCGAAGTATAACCCCAAACCTTCAGCTAATAATCCGATAAGACATAATGTTTACGTTTTTGTATTGAATGAAGATTTAATACAAAAAAAACCCCTGCACGAACGGCTTCTGTTCAAAATGGGAGGTGCAACACTTTCGCCCGTTCTGGCACATAAATCCATTGTCGGACTCTTTCGCATGCCGGGGGTAGAAATCACTTCGGTCGTTGAGCGGGCAGAAATGAACGGAGTGTTTCTGGAAGACTGACAAAGCCCCCGTGGTTGCCCTTGCCGGATCGCGCACGGACGCATGGCTGGGCACAAGCCTTCATCTGCCCAATAATCAATGGCCCCGTAGAGGCGGCATCCTGCCGCCCGTGGACTTTATTTTGTAAATACCCTCTGAAAGAACGCCGCGAAATGCTGTTGTAAAGGATGGCGGGTTGGATGTAGGTTGGGTTGAGCTTCGCGAAACCCAACGCTTTTGTGGTCGGTTGGATGTTGGGATTCGCTTCGCTCATCC
>JAITMK010000067.1 GCA_031277415.1 Azoarcus sp. | reverse complement strand
GGGCGGTCTGCTTCGTTGCAAATGCTCGCAATACCACGAGGTATTGCTGCGCTTTGCGCCTCGCATCCCATCCCGAATCCGGGCGCGCCCGCTCGCGCAGATTTGTTCAGAGGTTCCCTGGAAACCGATGCATAACTCGCGAATCGCTCTTGCATTTGTCCTTTTGGTTGCCTATTGGCGCTAGTTAATGGTAGAGTCATGCAATGGTCGGATAAAAAATGAGTCTGGAAAAGTCGAACCCGAAAAGGTGTTCAAATTGCTCACGTTGACGGTTAAAGCTCTGCACCTCACCGGTGAACACAGCGAAATTAGGGGGACGTTTGACACGAGCGAAGTGTCCATTGGTCGCCATGACGAGTGTGACGTCGTTCTTCCTGATCCGGATCGCCGTATCTCGCGGATGCAGGCTCGGCTTCTTCATGTCAACGGCCAGTGCGTCGTGTGCAATGCCAGTACATCGAACCCGATGTACGTCAACGAGGTCGAGTTGCCGCCAGGCGCCAGCCAAGCCATCGCCGACGGCAGCGTGTTGCGAGTGGGCAGCTACGCGATCACGGTATCCCAGGCTGACCAAACATCACCGCCAGTGCAGTTGCAGCGTGTGGAGCGCGACGATGCTTCGACCGTATTCACCGATACCCGCCTGGAGGCCAGCGCCGCGCCAACGATATCCGTTGTCTCCGATGCCGATCCTTTTCTTGCCTTCAGGCCGGGCGCGGACGCCGGCCTGAACGCAAATGCCGCCGCCTCGGTTGATTTTCTATCCGAGGCCACGCCCTTCGGCGGTACCGCGCAAGCCGACTTGAATGCCACGACAGTGGAGACGCTACCGCCCTCGGATGCAGGTGGTCATTTTGACGGCGCAAGCGGGTCTAGAGAGTGGCTAACGCCTCATCAGAGCGGCGCTGAAACAACGTCAACGCCGGTAGACGAGTTACCGCTGGCTCAGCAAAGCCGAGCCGCTGGCCCGCACACTATTGCGCAAGAAGAACCGTCAGCTCCGTCAAGCGTGGAATCGGAACAGCCGCCAACGACAGGCGTCGATCCCAATGATCCATTTGGGGACCTTCTGGCGACGCGCCCGTCCGCCAGCGGCATAAGTCGAACGGCATCCGCGGCCACGAGCAATGCACAAACTCCGCCGTGGTCAACGCAAGACAGCAGCGCCGGCCTTGTTGAGCGGCGCTCAGAGCGCATTGCCCAGGACTTCTCGGCGGCAAGCAACCGCACGCAGCCGGGCTTGCATCACATACCGGAAAATCCGTTCGAGCTACCGGCGGCGAGTTCATCCCATACGCCGCGCAAGCAGTCAGGGGCTTGGCAATCTCCCTCGCCAGCGCTGGCCGGAGATCCGTTTGCCGACCTGATGGGCGCGCCGGTCCAAGACCACGTCGCAAATGCGCCTGCCTTCCATCCGGCTTCGTCGCAGAGAACAACTTATATTCCACAGGATTTCAATCCGCTGGCGGCCGGCGGGGTATCACAGAGAAATTCATCGGACCCGCTCACGCCGATGGGCATCCACGCCAAAGGACTTGCGGACGTCATTCCAAAAAGCACGATAGATTCCATCTACAACCCAGGCAGTGAATCACCGACGACACTGGCCGTTGACCCTTTGCAGCACACAAAAACGCGCGCATTGAAGCTTGAGCAAAGTGTTGACCCCTTGAAGCTGTTTGCCAATGACAGCCCCGATATGCTTGGCGCCAAACCAGAGACGGATACCGGCCATAGCACTCGAAATGACGCGCGGGAAATGGTGGCGGCCTTCCGCGCTCCGGTTCCCAGAATGGATCCGAACATGCCCGCCGCAGACCCGGCGGGATACAACCGCCCGGCCTGGTCTGAACCGACGCCATCATCGGATCGAGCTGCTCCCGCTCAACCCGCTCCCATTGACTCAGCGCTTAATGGCACAGCAGCCGCTGCCCCGACGATGACGCCGTTTTCGCCTGGCGTTGACAGCACAAGCCGTCCGCCGCAACCGCCGCAGTCTTGGCCTGCCGCCGTCGTTTCCGAGCCGCTCCCGGATAAGGTTGAATCGGGATTTATGCCGGACTCAGCGCCAACAGGCAGCGCCTTGCAATTCGCTCCTGCCGCACCGACGGTATCCTCATTTGTAGTTGCCAATCTGCGGGCTGATTCCCATCCCATCAATGCATTGCAAGCCGGAGGACAAAATTCAGAGACCCTGATGGCGGCTTTCAAGCGTGGCGCCGGACTCGAAGAATGGTCGGCCACGTTCGTAACGCCGGAACTGATGGAGATGCTCGGACGTTTGCTCGAAACAGCGGTTCAGGGAGCAGTCTCTCTTTTGGCGGCGCGCGCAGCCATCAAACAGGAAATTCATCTTCCCGTAACGCTCATCAATCCCAAGGCGAATAATCCACTGAAATTCTTGCCGGATGGACATACGGCGCTGCTTCAAATGCTAGGTCCCAAGATGCCGGGATTCATGATGCCCGTCGAGGCCATGCAAGAAGCATTTCATGACCTGCTCATACATCAAACAGCAATTGCAGCAGGAACGCAAGCAACGGTCAAAGCTTTATTCAACAGATTCAACCCGGATTCAATTGAGTCCCAATACTCAAAAAGCGGAATAACTGAAAAACTTTCGCAAAACACATATCACGCCAGACTCTGGAACACCTATGCCCACCAGTATCGGCTGCTCAAGGAAGAAATGAAAGATGATTTCTTCAGAAGATTGGGGGCCGAATTTCACGACGCATACAACAAAGAGTACGACCACCATGCGGATGATGAGCCTGATAATCAAGGTTAGTCGTTTGCCGCCTGGATTCCCGCCTTCGCGGGAATGACGAAATTCAAGCCCCCTCCCCTTTTGGGGGAGTCAATGGCAGCCTGCTCGGGCACGTCCAACTGCGGTTTCTAGGTTCAATCGTACCCCGCGACCGGGTGCGATTGAAAGTGATGTGTTTGCCAAACGCGGCTGCCGGTATTTCTCCCTCCCCTTTTTGGGGGGGGAGGGGTGGGGGCCAAGCGGCGCTGGAAACTGACGTAGCGCGCTTTTGACGCGCCGCTGGCCCCCATCCCTGCCTTCCCCCAAAGGAGGAAGGAGCAAAACTACCCACTGCCTCGCACCGCTCAGACGGGAACACGCTCTAAGTCAGCGCCTAATGGGAGGGATCAAGCGCGAGCGCGGCGTCATGGGGTTATCACGCATTCCAGAGAGGAAATGCGAACCTTGCCTTGCACAGTGTTGAAAACGATGGTGGCCGATCCGACGTCTTCGCCCTCATCATGGGTGATGCGCACGGCGCATTGACCGGCGTGGCAGTTGCCTTGGATCACATTGTTTCCGGAATTCAGGTATCCCAGCACCATGGCCAGCATGTCTTTCACGGCAGCGCTCCCCGTTTGCCCATAAAGACCCTGACAAGTAGAGGAGGCGGGAATCTTGGTGCTCGACACTGCAAACAACACACGCAGCGCCTCGGTCGTCGCACGAGGGTCAGGATCGCTCTTTTTTTCTCCTCCTCCCACGGAGAAGCCAAGAAGCCTGCCAGCAGTCTCATAAGGCATTTCAGGGCCGGTTGGAGCGGGGACTTCTTTCGCCTGAACCGGGCCGGCCATCGCAATGACCAGTGCGCTGATCGCCCAGAATGAAGTGCAGCGAAGTGTTTTCATGGGGCTACCCCATATGCGGCAGCGCGGCATCACGGAGTTATCACGCATTCCAGAGAGGAAATACGGGCCTTGCCTTGCTCGGCGTTGAAAACGATGATGGCTGAAGAACGGCTTTCTCCCGCCGCATGAGTGATACGCACGGCACATTGCCCGGAATGGCAGTTGCCCAGAATCACGTTCTTTCCGGAGTACTGGTAGGCCAACAGCATGGCCAGCATGTCTGTCACGGTGGATTCCCCAGTCGGTCGCCAATTGTCATGGCAGGAAGAAGAGGCGGGGATCGTGGCACTCGACGCGGCAAACAATGCGCGCAGCGCCTCGGTTGTATCGCGGGGATCAGGGACGTTCAGTTCTTTTCTCCCATCCTTAGAGAAGCCAAGAAGCCTGCCAGCAGTCTCATAAGGCATTTCAGGACCGGTCGGAGCGGGGACTTCTTTTGCTTGCACCGGGCCGGCCATCGCAATAGTCAGCGCGCTAATCGCCCAGAATGAAGTGCAGCGCGGCGTCACGGGCTTGTCACGCATTCCAGCGAGGAAATGCGGGCCTTGCTTCGCACGGTGTTGAAAGCGATGAGGGTTGATGAAACGTCTTCTTCCCTTCCCCTGCGGTTGATGACCACGGCGCATTGACCGGCGTGGCAGTTGCCCTGGATCACGTATTGTCCACCAAGGTACATGTCCGCCAATCGGACCGCCAGCAGGTCTTTCACGGTGGCTTTCCCCGTCTGCCTATAGTGTCCTTGGCAGGTAGAAGATGCAGGGATCACGGCGTTCGACATTGCAAACAACGCGCGCAACGCCTCGGTTGTCGCATGTGAATCGTGATCGTCCATTTTGTCTTCCCTTCCGACCGGCGAAAAGCCAAGGAGCCTGCCGGCAGTCTCATAGGGCGTCTCAGGGCCGGTCGGAGCGGGGACTTCTTTCGC
>JAITMK010000072.1 GCA_031277415.1 Azoarcus sp. | reverse complement strand
CGCGTCCGCATCAAGAATCGGCGATTTTTCCATCTTTGTGCCGAAGTTCTGATCCGGGATCTCGCGCAAACCAATATTTTCCCGATGCTCGGGCCGCGCTCCGTCTTTATCGACATCCCGGATTCTTTTGCCGGAGACCCGTGCCTGACGCGACTTCCGGCAGCCAATACCGTTTATATCCTCAACCCCGTCGAGGATTCCGACGCCCCTGCGCAGAGCGAACTGTTGGCCTGGGTACGGACATTACGCAAGCTCGGCTACCGCATCGGCATCCCCGATCCGCTGGCAAATCCCGCCTATTTCCATTTGCTGCCGGAAATCAATCTGGTTTCAATGCAGTCTTCCAACGTCGATATCTCCAAAGGAGAAAACCTCATCCGTTTTCTTCTCAAAAAGGTGCCGCACGCATCGATTCTGGTACGTAACCTGTCCAGCATCGAGGATTTCGATTTCTGTCATGAAATCGGGGCAACCCTGTTCCAGGGATCTTTCATTGTCAGCCGCGAACGTTGGCAGAGCGCCGATCTCGACCCCAATGTTGCCTATCTGGGCATGTTGCTGAAAAAACTACAGCAAGATGCCGATACGCGCGAAATCGTTTCCACCCTCAAGCAGGATGCGGCCATTACCTTGCGCCTGCTGCGCTACATCAACTCGGCGGCCAACGGTCTGCGAGAACGCGTTTCCTCGGTTGAACACGCCATCACCTTGCTGGGACGCACGCCGCTGCAACGCTGGCTCATGCTTTTGCTCTGCTCCAGCAACCGCAACCAGCCGCGCGCCGCAACCGTGCTGGAAACGGCCATCGTCCGGGCACGCTTCATGGAACTGGTATCCGTTTCGCGGTCTGTGGCCGAACGCGAGGCGATTTTTCTCACCGGGCTTTTGTCGCTGATCGATGTCATCCTGAAACAACCCATCGAACACGCGCTGGAAGCCCTGTCCGTCACCAACGAAATTCGTGATGCCATTCTCTACAGCCAGGGCGTATACGCCGCAACACTGGCGCTGGCTCGCGCCTGTGAAAGCATGGACATGGCTCGCATCGAAGCTGCCGCCGAAGCCTGTGCGATCTTCCCCGAACAGGCTTCGGCCTGTTATATGGATGCGTTGTCCTGGACGTTGACGCTGCAACAGGATATGGACGACTGAAGCGGTTTCGGTTCATACCCGAATCGTAGGGGCGAATCATTATTCGCCCTTGCTACAGAATCGTTTGTGGGCGAATAATCATTCGCCCCTACAACACACCCCCTGCCCTTCCAACCAGCCAGATACCACGCGCTCGCATTCTTCGATGCCCGTCTTTGTGAGGCTGGAAAACAGTTGCGCGGTGAAACGCTCCCCGCTGCCGTTGTATCGCTCCAGCGCAGCGCGCACCTGATTCAGGGCGGCGGTTGCCGCGCCGCGCGAAAGCTTGTCGCTCTTGGTAAGCAGTACGTGAATGGACCGTCCGGAGGGCGCGAACCAGTCGATCATCTGCCAGTCGAGCGCGGTCAAAGGGCGGCGCGTATCCATCATCAGCACGATCCCTATCAGATTGGCTCGAGTCTTGAGGTAATCCTCGATCAGCCCTTGCCACTGGCGGCGGATTTTTTCCGGCACGGCGGCATATCCGTAACCGGGCAGATCGACGAGCCGCGCACCGCACGGGAGACGAAAAAAATTGAGCAATTGGGTGCGGCCCGGAGTTTTGGAAACGTAGGCAAGCCGCGTATGACCCGCCAGGGTGTTGATTGCGCTGGATTTGCCCGCGTTCGACCGTCCGGCAAAGGCAATTTCCGGCCCGTCTTCAGGTGGCAGAGCGGAGGGCTTGGCAATGGATGTTTCAAAGCAGGCGTGGCGAAAGATCGGCATGGAAGAAAGTCAGCAAATAGGCGCGGCCAGGGGCGGCGGTGGCAAACAAAATCACGTAAAGTCGTATAAAAGAGTTTCGTGTATTAGAATAACGTTCTTGGAGACAACTTCCACTGTTTTCTGGGGGCATCATGATAAAGCGTTCCTTGCTGTTGCCGTTGCTGCTGGTTATCGGCGGCGTTCAGGCTCAAGACCAAACTTCCGCCACAGGCAATCCAGGCGCCGAAATAGTGAAGGTCGACGAAAAGGCGAAGGCTGACGAGAAAGCGAAGGCGGAGGCCGACGAAAAGGAGAGGGCGGAGGCAATCAAGGAGGCGATGAATACCCTCACCACCACCTGCTTCGGCTGTCATACGGGTGACGACAAAACCAAAGTTCCCGAAAATCCAATGCCACAGCAGTCCCCGGTGCAATCGCCTTCGCTTGCCGGTCAACATCCCGAATATATCTATAAGCAGTTGCGCGACTTCGTAAGCAAAGACGGACAGCCCATCGCGCGCATCAGTGCCGACATGAACACATGGGGTCTTACGCTGCTGCAGGACGTCGCGCTGGAGAAGGACGTTAGGATGAAAACGGTTGCCGAGTTCTACGCAAAGCAAAAGCCGCAACTCGCCGAATCCAAAAACGCCAAGGGTAGCGAAGCTTTCATGCTCGGCCAGAAAATCTGGCGCGCGGGTCTCGCCTCCAAGGGCTTGCCCGCATGTGCCGCTTGTCACGGTCCGGCAGGCAAGGGAATGGCAGCCCAATATCCTGCGCTGGCGGGTATGTTCCCCGATTATACCGAGGCGCAGATGAAGGCTTTCCGCGATAACGTGCGCACCAACGATCCGTCGAAAATGATGCGTGACATCGCGATCAAGATGACCGATCCGGAAATCAAGGCCGTGGCGGATTATGCGGCCGGGCTGCGCTAAGGCCGCGTAACGTTTCGAGAGCAGGCAGACGGGGTTTCTCCCGATGGCTCACTTTGTCGTTTTTCCGGAGAAATCATGACGCAGCGCACTGCTCCGCGAGTTGGCTTCATGGACGATCTCATCGAACTGCTGAGTTCGATGCGTTTTGCCATCAGCCTGCTCACCATACTGGCAATCGCTTCCATCATCGGCACGGTGGTGCCGCAAGACCAGTCGGCAGATGACTACCTGAGACAGTTCGGACAGTTCTGGAACCCGGTTTTTTCCTGGGTCGGTTTGTATGCGGTCTATAACTCCGGCTGGTTCATCGCCATTCTTGCTTTCCTGGTCTTATCGACGACGCTTTGCATCATTCGCCAATTCACGCCGATGCTGCGCGAAATGCGCAGTTTCCGCGAACACGCGCGTGAAGCGTCGCTTCGGCATTTTTCCCATCGAGCAAGTCTCGAACCCACCCTGCCGCCGGAAAAACGAAGCGCCGCGGCCGTTGCGTATATCATCGGGGCGGGTTTTCGTTTCCGCATCGACGAGCGCGAAGACAGTACGCTCATCGCAGCCAAAAAGGGAAGCCTCAATCACATTGGCTATTTTCTTGCTCACGGGGCCATTGTCCTGATCTGCCTCGGCGGGCTGCTCGACAGCAATTTGCCGCTTGCCTTGCAGATGAGCCTTTACGGCAAGACGCCCGTAACCGGCAAGAAGACCTTTGCCGAGGTTCCTGCCTCGGGTCGGCTCGAACCGGGCAACTGGAGCTTTCGCGGCAATATCTATATCCCGGAAGGCATGGCATCCGGCAATGCCATGGTCTATGTCGACAACGGCATTTTGCTTCAACCGCTGCCGTTTACGGTCGAACTTAAACGCTTTCACATCGACTATTACGAAAGCGGCATGGCGAAACGCTACGCCAGCGATGTCGTGATTACAGACAACAGAAGCAAAGAGGTTTTCGAGCGCACGCTTGAGGTCAACAAACCGTTTGAGCATCGCGGCATTACCCTCTATCAGGGTGGCTACGATGACAGCGCCCCTTTGCTGAATCTCACCGTCCACGGCATGAGTGCCAGCGAACACCCAGCCTTTCCGATTGAGCGCAAAGTTGGCGAGAGCATTCCGCTTGATTCAACCGGCGGTCATACCCTTGAAATTACCGGCTTCAGCTCCGTCAACGTCGAAAATCTTACCGCGCCCAACAAAAAACCCAACCGCACATCCTTTTTGGGCAGCGGCTCGCGCGGCGCTGAGAACGTGCGTAACCTCGGGCCGCTTTACACGTACATCCTGCGCGACCCCGCCGGACAGGCGCGCGAATATATAAATTACATGAATCCCGTTATGATTGCCGGGCGCCCGTATCTCATCAGCGGCGTGCGCACGAGCCAGACGGATGACATTTCCTGGCTGCGCATCCCACTCGATGACGATGGCAGTGTCGAGACCTGGTTCTCCATTCGCCAATCCTTTTTCGTTCCTGAACGCCGGGCCGCGCTCGTCGAGCGTTTCATTTCGCATACCTCCAAAAAGGATGAGCAAGAAAGCCTGAAAACTGTTGCCGGACACGTTCTCACCCTCTTTACAAAAGGGGGATTGGAAGCCATCGAGCACTTTTCTGAAACGAACGTTCCGGAAGACAAGCGTGAGGAGGCCAACATGGTTTTCATCCAGGCTCTCCAGAATCTGGCCTGGGAAGCCTGGATGATGGCGCGTGAAGCCGCCGGAAAAAGCGTGCTGGAACCCAACGAATACTATGCCCCATATATCCGCGACGTTTTCTTTGCGCTCACGGCCAATTTGCGCTACGGCGCGCCGTTCTACCTCCAACTCACCGACTACAAACAAGCCACCATTTTGCAAGCCACGCGATCACCAGGAAAACCGCTGGTTTATCTCGGTTCGCTGCTGCTGGTTCTCGGCGTATTCGCCATGCTTTACACCAGGGAACGCCGGTTATTCGTCCTGTTCAAAAAAAGACGAAGCACTGGTGGCGATGTCGTCCGGTCGTAAGACCATCGACCTGGATGAAACCTTCGCCCGCCACCGCGACGGCCTTGCCGCCGCTCTCGGTGTCGGCGCCTCACAAGACTGATTTCCGGAGATATTTTCATGGAAGCGGCTTCACC
>JAITMK010000061.1 GCA_031277415.1 Azoarcus sp. | reverse complement strand
GGATAATTGTGGCCGGATATCGGCAACCGTTGGAGGCGTTGCGCCCGGCCTACAATTTATGGGCGCATATGAGAAGGCTTCCTTCCCTGCCTCGGCCCGGAACCGGGTTGCAAAGCGTTGGCCTGGCCTTTGCAGCGTTCGCGCCAGAAGCCATCCCCCTGGCACGGCAATGCCTGCGAGAGGCTCTGTACAGGGCACGGCACGTAAAGAAGGCAGCCACGGCGCTCATAGGTCTGAGCGCACAAAATCCACTGTACGGACTACTCGGGAAGCTGCCACACACCTTGTATGTTACACGCATAGAAAGCGTTGACTGGAACAAGGACGCTCCGACGCCCGTATCACCCCTGCCGGTTCAGCCTGAAATTACTTTGCTTTAGGGGAATTTCGATTCATTCGTCTGGAATACAGCCTGACGTTTATGCTAACCACCAGGCGATAACCATCACAAGGCCGACAATGGCGATGACGGCGGCAGTGTTCCACTTCAGTGCCGCAATATCGCTTTTCAGTTCATTCTTCAGAATCGACAGATCGCTTTTGGTGGAAAGTCCCTGGCGGTGTGCCTCAATATCGCTTTTCAGCTCATTCTTCAGAACCGACAGATCGCCCTTGGTGGAAAGTTCATGGCGGTTGGCTTCGGGCACCTCAAAAATCACGCTTGCCTGCGTTTCTGTACGCTGCCGTTCGTTGTTTTCGATGATCTGCGCCAGGTAACGACTCTGTTCTTCCTGTTGCGTATGGTTGTATTCGATGAGCCGACTAGAAGCCTGTGCCTGCGCTAAGACCGCAGCGGATATCTCCTGGTACTGTTTCTGGCTGGCTATAACATGCTGGGTCAGAGCTTGGGTTTGCGCGGTGATTGCTTCCGAGAGTTCGAGCAGGTGCCTCTGGCTGGTTTCGACGCACAGAATCAGGGCTTCGGTCTGCTCGGGCGTGAAACCTGTAGCTTTGAGCTTGTTGGCGTACTCGAGCGTATCAAAAGTAGCAGCGACCATGCCGGTCAGTCCAGCAATTTGTTTGGAGGCGCGAGCCGGAGTCGAACCGACCTACTCGGATTTGCAATCCGGTGCATAACCGCTTTGCTATCGCGCCTTGAAAAGCGCCGTACTCTATCATGACGGCCTGCGAAGGGCAATGTCGTCGGTGGCAAGGCGGATGCCGCACAATTTTTCTTCGGCTGCGGCGGTATCCAGGCCGTAGAACGCGGCCAGTTGTTCGTAGACGGCGGGAAAATCGGCGCGCAGGCTCATGGGCGCTTCAAAAAAGGTTTCGGATGTAACGGCGAAGAATTCGCCGGGGCTGGTCGTGGCGTAGGGATCGAGGATGGTTTCGATCCCCGCGTTTTCCAGTTTGCACAGACGCTCATAGGCAGCAGTGAAGGTTTCTGCCCAAGCATGACGGGACATGCCGGGCGGCAGGGCCGGATAACCGTCGGCATTGCCGTTTGCCATGTCGAGTTTGTGGACGAATTCGTGGATGACGACGTTGACGCCGGAGGGCGGGCCGTTGTCGAACCAGGCCAGCAGCACCGGCCCGTCCTCGCGGGCTTCGCCGAGGAGAATGTCTTCGTATTCATGCACGACGCCTGCTTCGTCCATGACCTGCTGCGGAACGATGAAATCGCCCGGATATACCACGATGCCTACCCAGCCGCGATAGGCGGCCAGCCCACGGTGGTTGAGGATGGGCAGGCAGGCCTGCATGGCGATGGCGAGCATGATTTCGTCGTCGAGGCGCAGCCCGTGCGCGCCGTAGAACTCTTTCTCTGCCAGGAAGTCTTTACTCAAGGTGCGTAAACGAACGCGCGCGTCGATGGGGAGCCAGCCGAGAAAAGGCAGGCGCGCTTCGACCCGCGTCCACAGTTCCTCAGATACGTGCCTGTCGGTTGAGGCCCGTTTCCAGCGCTTTAATTTGCCAAACATGTTGACCTGCATCGGGTGAAGGAGGATAAGAGAGATGATACGGAACCTTATGGGATAATTACGCGCATGGTTTCCGTTAAACACGCAGTTGATCGAGACGCGGTCACTCCTCCCATTGATTTGCTCGCCGAAGGGATGACCCAGGAAGAGCGCGCCGTTATCGAGCGCGCGCTTGTGCTCGCCAGAGAAATCTATGCGGATCATGTGCTTGAAACCGGGGAGGCGGTATGGACGCACGCGCTTGGCTGTGCGCTGATTGTCTCTTCCTTGCGGCTGGACGTGGATAGCCGCATTGCTGCATTGCTGTTTTCCATCGAGGAATTTGTCAAGGATGCGCGTAACCGGATCGAAACCGATTTCGGGCACCACGTCGTAAGGCTGGTGACAGGATTGCGCAAACTCAACAGCCTGCAGTTACTTACCCGGACGGCTACTGCGCCGGATACGCGCGTTCAGGCCGAAACCCTGCGCAAGATGCTGCTGGCGATGGTCGAAGATATTCGTGTCGTGCTGCTGTGCCTGGCTTCGCGCACGCAGACTCTGCGCCATTACGCCGAGGGGCCGGACGAACAACGGCAGTGCGAAGCGCGCGAAGTGATGGATATCTATGCGCCGCTTGCCAACCGGCTGGGAGTCTGGCAACTCAAGTGGGAACTGGAGGATTTGTCCTTCCGCTTCCTTGAGCCGGAAACCTACCGGCACATTGCCAGGATGCTCGATGAACG
>JAITMK010000036.1 GCA_031277415.1 Azoarcus sp. | reverse complement strand
TTAGAGCGGTTTTTGAGCCGTGCACAGATGCTTGACGGGAGGGAGCGAGAGTGGGACGATCTCAATGGGTGTCGGGAATTTTTACATATGTTGATAATGAACAAATGCTGCAAAAATATTTTGTTTAAAATCAATTAGATGAATTTACGGCATTAAACTTGCTTCCTTTCTCCACGATCAGTTGAATTTATTACACAGGGGAATACGATGAAAATGAAGTCTCTTTCTTCGGCAGTCTTGGCCGCGGGTCTTTTCTCTGCCACGGCTGCCGTTCAGGCTGCTACCCTCAATTATTCTGGTACTTTCGGTCTGTTAACAGATACTGTCACGGTGACGTTCGCGGTGGATAGCGCTGTTGACAATACCGGTGTCGTGCTATTCACAAATTCTTTCGCCGCAGGGAATTTCGATCCTTTCCTGGCTGTGTGGGATGCATCGGGTTATCTCATCGGGTTCAGCGGTGACATAGATATGGCCGGGGGCGACTGGGATGCGCGTATCGAATTTAAGCCCGGCTTTCTGGCTGATGGCGCATACAGTTTTACTGTCGGTGCCTGGCCGAATAATATTGTAGGCATCGATGACTGGCTCGCAACGGGGAGTCCCGTTCATATCAATGACGGGTTTTATTTCTCTGGAAGTAGCTCTAGTTTGCTTCCCGGCGGAGCTGGCCCCGTTTGGAATGTGACCATCAGTGGCGTTGTCCCCGAACCTGAAACCTGGGCGATGCTGCTGGCAGGGCTTGGTGTCGTCGGTGCGGTTGCCCGTCGCCGTAAGCAGTAAGCGTCTCAAAGGTAGCAATCGGAAAAGCGCGCCAAAGGCGCGCTTTTTTCGTGGGTGCACCTGTACAGATCATGCGTCAATTTCGATCCGCCTTTGAATCGCCCAACCATCTGCGCTCCCATGCCGCCAGTTCCGGGAGAGCATTCGCCTGCGCGATTTCAGCCTGAAGCGCGCGATAGAGTTTGATCAGCACAGGGGTGGGCGAAGAAGGCGATACGGGGACGAGGCGCACGCGCAGTTTACCGGCTGCCCGTTTGTTCCTGGCGGGGATGCCTGCATCGGGAATGCTCAATTCACGCGCGTTTGCCGACCCGGCTTCGACATCGAGTTCACGCGGTCCGCCGGGGGAGGGCACGCTGATGCTTCCTCCGCCCAACAGAACGAAAATGCTGACCGGGCGCTCCAGCACGATATCGCTGCCGTCGAGGGTATAGAGCGGATGAGGGCGCAACTGGACGCGCAGGCGCAAATCTCCGGGGCGGCCCTTGCCGGAAGCGGGCGCATGGCCTTCGCCTTCGAGGCGCAACTCGTCGCCCGGCAGCAGGCCGGGGGGAACGGTGACGGTCAGAATGCGGCGACCCACCTGACGTCCGCTTCCAAGACACTGGGGACAACGGATACGCCGGGAATAACCGCGTCCGTCGCAATCTGCGCAACGGCTCAGGGTTTTGCCGCGCCGCACCTTGCCGCTACCCTGGCAGTGTGTGCAAAGCTGGCTGTGACCGTGTTCCTGATGGCCCCGGCCCGCACATTCCTCGCATTCCACGACCGTTTCAAGAACGGCTTCGGCCTTGCCGCCGAGGCAAATCTGTTCAATGTCGAGTTCGATGTCCTGATTGCGATCCGTGCCGCTGGATTCATTTGCCGCAGGGCTGTCATCAGCGACCTCCTGCTCGAACGGTTCCAGCAGGAGGTCGCAAGCGGCGCTGAGACGGGCAAACATCTCATGGGCTTCTGGCGCGGGATTGCGATCCGGATGCCAGCGCATTGCCAGATGACGAAAGGCTTTCTTGATGGCATGAGGAGTAGCGTCGCGCCCGATCCCGAGCAACTTGCGCGCTTCAGTTGTTTTCACGGTTAAAAAGCACGCTGTGCGCGAGCATCCATCTATGCGACAATCCGCCCCCTGCCCGGGTGGTGGAACTGGTATACACAGCAGACTTAAAATCTGCCGCCGCAAGGCTTACGGGTTCGAGTCCCGTCCTGGGCACCATTGATTTCATTATATATTTTTGCATTTCCGTTGCGAATGTAATAATGGTTTTCGCTATTTCCTGCCAGGTCAGCTTCCAGCGCTGCTGTTGCTCGTGCTTTGCCAAATCGCGCATGCCTCACCCGTTTCGGCGGTGGCAAGCCATGACAGCGACGGAAACTCGACGCAAAGGGCAACGTGCTCGTTGTCCTCTGGCGACCATCCATGTAGCGCGGTAGGTGTAGTGATCAGGATTTATCACGAATCCGTTCAGGCTCCAGCCATTGCTGGACGCACAACAAAAGCAGGCTTTCCGGAATGTTCGGCTTGCCACAGGTCATAGCTGGACTGCATTTTAAGCCACACCTCTGCGGTCGGGCCGCCGCCATCTGGCGCTTTAAGCCACGCCTCAAGGCGTAGCGCCATCTCCGCGCTGATCCCTGCGCGGCAATTAACGAGGCGCGAAAACATTACCCTGCTCACGCCAAGCTGGCGCGCTGCCTCGGTAACGGATAGCCCTAGCTCTTCCAGGACATCCGGCAGCAACGAACCTGGGTGCGGCGGATCAAACATTTTGCTCATCTCATGTCTCCTGTCAGTGGTAATCCTGATAGTCCACCAGGATCGCATCTCCCCCGTCAAAGGCAAACGTTAGCCGCCAGTTCCCGTTGACTGTAACAGCCCAGTGCCCATCCAGATCATGCGACAGGCGGTGCAGGCACCAACCGGGCATATTCATCGCAGTCGGCGAAGAGGCTGAATTAAGCAAAAGGAGCTGCTGCTTTAGTTTCTTCGCGTGATCTGGCCTGATGCCGACCTTACTGCCGGTCTCAAAAAATGTCTGAACGCCTTTATGAAGGAAGTGTTTAATCATGAGCTTGAATTATAAACTGTAAATTTATAGTTTGCAATGACAGGCATGTTCTGAGGAGCATCTGCAAGACCCCTCCTGCCATTGCAGCGCAACGCGAAGCGAAGTCGCAGAATCTGGATACCGCGCGGATCCTGTGGTATCAAGCAGGATGACTGGAGGCAAGGTATTACAGAAGCTGTGATTTCGCTGCATCCTGGTTTACGTGGGTTTAAAACGTGGATCCTGCCCCGGGGATTGGGAGAATTGCCGGGTGGCGGGAGAGGGTGCCCTAAACAGATTGCCGCCCCAACGCCCAGTGCACATGCTCCCGGACGAGATCCGAGGCATCCCCTGCCCTTGCATGCAAGGCGGCAAGATGCTCCGGACTGCGGGGGGCGTTTCCAATTGCCACGGCGATATTGCGCAGCCAGCGTTCATGGCCGATCCGGCGGATGGGACTCCCGGCAGTCCGTTGCAGGAACTCGGCTTCATCCCACGCAAACAGGCTGACGAGGGTTGCGCAGTCAAGCCCGTTGCGGACGGTGAAATCCTTTTCCACGCTTCGCGGGCAACGCCGATTCCACGGGCAAACAATCTGGCAGTCATCGCATCCATAGATGCGGTTTCCAAGAAGCGGGCGCAACGGTTCGGGAATGGAGCCTGGATGCTCGATCGTGAGATAGGAAATGCAACGCCGGGCATCGAGCCGGTAGGGCGCAATGATCGCGCCCGTGGGACAAGCGTCCAGGCAAGCCGTGCAGCGCCCGCAATGGCTGGAAACCGGCGCATCGACCGGCAACGGAAGATCGATGAATATTTCGCCAATAAAAAAACAGGAACCGGACGAAGGCTTTGATCCGGTATCACGCGCAACCAGCAGCGTATGTTTGCCGCGCCAGCCCAGGCCGGAACATTGGGCGAATTCTGTTTCGAACACGGGAGCGGAATCGGTAAAAACGCGGGTGCTGGCAGGAACGACACGGGTGATGCGTTCGGCCAGTTTTTGCAGGCGGGAACGCACAACCTTGTGGTAGTCGCGCCCAAGCGCGTATCGGGAGACGTAGGCCAGCGCGCCGTTCTCCAGCACTTCGGCAGCCGGGGCCGCGTCCGGCCAATAGGACATGCGCACGGAAATCACCCTGGAGACATTCGGCAGCAGTTTGGCGGGGTGGAGCCGCGCGAAGACATTCCGCGTCATATAATCCATGTCGGCGTGGCAACCGGCAGCCAGCCAGCGCCGCAGCCCTTCACCCGCGTGAGGCGACAATGTGGATTCTCCGATGGCAAGCGCCGAAAAACCCAGTTCAGACGCCCACCGCCGGATGGCGTCTGCCAGCGCGGCCGCTTGCGCGCCGGTATCATTCACAGGATGAAACGGATGTTCGATTTCGCTCATTGCTCCGATGATAAAGGTCTTGCCGCAAGCGCGCAGCTTGCCGATGAGGCTGCCACGCTGGCACTGGGCGCGCGGCTGGCCGGGATGCTTGCGCCGGGGTTGAACATCTGGCTGGAAGGCGATCTGGGTAGCGGAAAAACCACGCTGGTTCGCGGAATTCTGAAAGCCCTGGGACATGCCGGAACTGTAAAAAGTCCGACTTATACCTTGATCGAACCTTATGTAATTTCTAGAATAAAGTTGTATCATTTTGATTTTTATCGTTTGACAACTCCAGAGGAATTCCTGGATGCAGGACTCGATGAATATTTTTCCGGTGAAGGCATCTGCTTCGTGGAGTGGCCGCATCAGGCAAACCCCTACTTGCCCTTGCCTGACATCGTCATCACACTCACGCCCAGAGATGGAGGGCGGTGGAGCGAAATCCGGGCAAAAACGGAAACTGGACGAACATGCGTAGCGCAACTGACGGATTAGACGAAACCAACTCAGGCCAGGGAAAGGAGGATTTTCCGTGCCTGGAGCGCCGCGCGCTGCTAAGA
>JAITMK010000150.1 GCA_031277415.1 Azoarcus sp. | reverse complement strand
GCAAAGGTATTGATGAAGTGGATATGATAAATAATTTGCAAGGAAACTATTTCGATCCTGAAATCGAAACAGCGTCGCGCAAAGACATTCGGCGGATTCAGCTTGAAAAATTGCGCCATCAGGTTGCCTGGGCATTTGACCGGGTTCCCTGGTACAGGGAGCGCTTCGGGGAACTCGGGGTGAAGCCGGAAGACATTCGCTGCCTGGAGGACGTGCGGCGACTGCCTTTTACCGACAAGCGGGTCTTGCGCGACACTTATCCGTTCGGCCTGTGCGCGATCCCCCTGGATAACGTGCTGCGTCTGCACTCTTCTTCGGGGACGACCGGAAAGCCTATCGTTATCGGCTATAGCAAGCGCGACCTCGATGTCTGGAGCGATTGCGTTGCGCGGATGGTGGTGATGGCTGGCGTCACGCGCGCTGATCGTGTGCAGATGGCGTTCGGCTACGGTATGTTCACCGGCGGATTCGGCCTGCATTACGGTTGCGAAAAACTGGGTTGTATGATCGTCCCCGCTGGTTCCGGCAACACGGAACGGCATTTGATGATGATCGAGGACTACAAAACCACAGTGCTGATTGCAACGCCTTCTTATGCGTTGCACATGTGCGAGGTTGGGGAAAGTCTCGGTTTCGACTGGGCTTCGTCCAGCTTGCGGGTCGGGCTCTTCGGGGGCGAACCTTGCACGCTCGGGATGAAGCGCGAAATCGAGCGCCGGATGCATATCACCTGCACGGACAATTACGGTCTGACCGAAGTCAGCGGCCCCGGCGTAGGCGGGGAGTGTCTTGCCTCGCGCGATTGCAACCACATCATCGAAGACCATTATCTGTGGGAAGTCATCGATCCGGTGACGAATGAACCGCTCCCTGAAGGCAGCGAGGGCGAATTGGTGCTGACTCCGCTGAGCAAGGAGGCGTTTCCGATGATGCGTTACCGGACGCGCGATTTAACGCGCGTCACTACCGAGCCGTGCGCCTGCGGGCGCACCCATGCCCGGATGAGCAAAGTGCGTGCCCGTACCGATGACATGCTGATCGTGCGGGGCACGAACCTTTTTCCGAGACAGGTGGAAGATGTGCTCGTCGGCATACAGGGGTTGGCTCCGCATTACCGGATTGTGCTGGACAATGAAGCCGGCATGGATCGTATTACAATCATGGTGGAATTGTTGCCCGATGCTTTTTCCGATTCGTTCGAGCGAATGGATCATTTCAGGCAGCATGTCGTCGACCGGCTCAGACAGGCGCTGCTCATCACCCCGGTCGTCAAATTGGCCGAACCGGGCAGCATCGAACGCACGGTCGGAAAAAGCAAACGGGTCGAAGATAAACGGGAAAATTTATGACACTACTCATCAGCCGCGGCCTGGACCGCGAAATGGAAGACATCAACGCAGCAATCCGCGCCAATCCGCTTGAGGCTTCTCATCGGCTTGCTTTGGCTCGTCTGAGGCTCGTGCAGGGGGAATATCCAAAGGCATTGCAACAATTGCAGCTTGCCTGCCAGTTCGATGCCGGATTAGAGCCGGAAGCGCAACTGGTCAGGATGCTCGTGCGCGCCGAACAGGTACGAGAAGCCGTCTTCGATGGAAAGATTTTGCCGGATCTGCTGGCTGCGCCGCCCGCATGGCTGGAGAAACTGACCGGCGCTCTGCGCGAAAACGGCGAAAAGGCAACGGCCATGCGGCAGGAAGCCCTGTCCGAAGCGTCTCCGAGCAAGGGATGCTACGGCGAATCCGAATCTGCGTTTGAATGGATTGCCGATGGCGATGAGCGTTTGGGGCCGGTAATCGAAGTCATCCTGGGCGGCACTTACTATTGGATTTCGTTCGACATGGTGGAAAGCCTTTACATTCCGGCCCCGAAAAACGTCATGGAACTGGTCTGGGCTCCTGTCGACCTGAAACTGATCGGACACCCTGCCGATACTATCGCCTATATGCCTGCAAGATACGTTTTGCCCGTGGAAGAACGCACAGATGCTCTTCTGGTGGGGACAGAAACGGTCTGGCGGGAATTGCCCGAAGGGGGAGGGTGGCAAGGCCATGGCCGCCGTGTCTGGTACGTGGATGGAGAACCTCTGGGCATGTTCGAAGCGGGACGGATCCGTTTCGAACGTTGAACTGAAACGTCCAATTCTCGTCAGAACGTCGGATAATCCGAAGGTCTGAACACAATACCCGGCTTTTCAATCGGGAGGAGGAGGAGAATATGGTCAAGGCGTTACAGGATGCCTGTGGCCCGAACGGCATTTGTTACGGGTGCGGCCCCGCCAATCCAAAGGGCATCCAGATCAAGAGCTATTGGGACGATGGCGGCAAACATGTGATTGCCACGGTGAATCCCGACCCAAAATACACAAGCTGGCCGGGGCTGGTGTATGGCGGTTTTTTGGCGATGCTGGTGGATTGTCATTCCAACTGGACAGCGATGGCGCATCACTATCGCGCCGATGGCCGCGAACAGGGCTCTCTGCCCAGTATCAATTGTGTCACGGGCCAACTGGGCGTCCGATACCTGAAACCTACGCCGATGGGGGTTCCGCTTCATCTTCGCGCGTGGGTTGAAGGTGAAGTCGGGCGCAAATCGCGGGTGATCTGCGAGATTCGCGCAGGCGATGAATTGACCGCCGTCGGCGATTCGATTTTCTTCCGTGTCGACACCGGCGCGCTGGCCGATCAGGCGCACAACAAGAGCGCTGAGTGTGGAGTAGGGCATAAGGCTTGATCGTGGCTCCTCACAGGATTTTGAATGCTCCCGAGCACGGTGTGCTCGAAGCCTATGAAGCGCAACTTCTTGCCCGCGGTTACACGGCTGACCCGGCGCAGCGTGCAGCAGTCGCTCGCCTGCAAAAGCTCTACGGTGAATTGCTGACCTTCAAGGCCGCCCGGCGCACGAAACTGCGCAAGATGCTCGTTCATCCGCGCACGCCGAAGAGTGTTTACCTCTGGGGCGGGGTAGGGCGCGGCAAGAGTTTTCTGATGGATTGCTTTTTCGAAACGCTTCCATACCGTAGAAAGCGCCGCGTGCATTTCCATGCCTTCATGCAGGAAGTGCAGAACGATCTGCGCCGTCTGAATCTGCCCGATCCGCTGCAAAGCGTCGCCGACCGCATTGCCGCCCGGACGCGGCTTCTGTGTTTCGACGAATTTCACGTCTCGGACATAGCCGACGCAATGATTTTGGGCCGTCTGCTGGAAGCCCTGTTCGAGCGTGGGGTAATCTTCGTGATGACTTCCAACTACCCGCCTGACGGCCTGTATCCGGACGGTCTGATGCGGGTCAACTTTCTGCCCGCGATCAAAATGATCAAGGCGCGGTTCGACGTGCTCGAAGTCGATAACGGTCTCGACTATCGCCTGCGGGCGCTGGAAGAAATCGAATCCTGGCTCGTCCCTGCTGATGAAGAGGCGCAAACGCGGCTGGCCGAAGATTTTCGGCGCTTGACGGGAATCGCCCCGCAGGCGGGAGAAATCGAAGTGCTGGGGCGCCGCCTGCCCGTGCATGGTCGTGCCGATGACGTGATCTGGTTCGATTTCGACACGCTTTGCCGCACGGCGCGTTCGCAGAACGATTACCTGGAAATCGCCCGCTCTCATCACACCGTGCTACTCTCGGGCATTCCGATCATGCGCGCTGGTGAGGCATCGGAAGCGCGGCGGTTTACCTGGCTCATCGACGTACTCTACGACTTTCGCGTCAAACTCATCGCCAGCGCGGCAGGCCCGGCAGATGCGCTTTATACCGAAGGGATGCACGCCAACGAATTCGCCCGCACCGTGAGTCGGCTCATCGAAATGCGCACGCACGATTATCTGATGGAACCGCATCGCCAGGAAACCTTGCAGAACGATCTTGAAACATAAACCAATGAAGCAATTCCTTACCCTTTCGCCGAACGATACGCGCTCCCGCGCCTTGACGCTCGAATACGCCTGGATTGACCCGGAAAGCGTTCAGGCGAGTGCGCCGACGCTCGTCTTTCTTCACGAAGGTCTGGGCTGCGTCGAGTTGTGGCGAAATTTTCCTCAAGCCCTGTGCGAGCGACTGCAATGCCGCGGGCTGGCCTATTCCCGGTTCGCCTACGGCGAGTCCACGCCCCGTCCGCACGATGAACCATTTCCCGACGATTATCTCGAACGCGAAACTCTGGAAGTTTTGCCCGCCGTGCTCGGTGCGCTCGGCATCGAGCGGCCCTGGCTGATCGGGCATAGCGACGGCGGAACCATTGCCTTGCTTGCGGCGGCGAATGACCCTGAATGCAAGCGCTATCCGGGCATCGTTGCTATCGCACCACACTACCGGGTTGAAGACGTTTGCGTTGCAGGCATTGAACGCGCCCGCATCGCCTATGAGCAGGGCGACCTTCGTAAGCGGCTGGCGAAATATCACCGGGACGTGGATTCCGCCTTTTACGGCTGGTGCCACGCCTGGCTCGATCCGGCGCGGCGCGGCTGGAACATCGAAGCCGCGCTGAAAGACATCGCCTGTCCGACGCTCGCCATTCAGGGCGTGCAGGACGAATACGCAACGCTCGACCAGATCGAAGCCATTCAGCG
>JAITMK010000140.1 GCA_031277415.1 Azoarcus sp. | reverse complement strand
GTGCCGCCGCAGTCCGGGCAACTTCGGCTGGCGCGGTATTTCAACAGTTCCTCGCGCACCAGCACCGAATCGGTATCGCGGAAACGCCGCTCCATATTGGGAATGATTCCCTCGAACGGGTGCGACTTCGTCACCGTGCGGCCCTTGTCGGATAAATAGCGGAACGCAATGCGCTCTTCCCCCGATCCATGCAGCACGACTTCCCGGGCTTTTTTCGGCAGGCTGTTGAACGGCGCTTCGGCATCGAACCCGTAATGTGCGGCCAGACATTCGATCATCTGGAAATAAAACTGGTTGCGCCTGTCCCATCCCCGGATTGCTCCGGCGGCCAAAGAAAGCTCCGGATGAGCGATGACCCGCTGCGGGTCGAAGAATGCGATCTGCCCAAGGCCGTCGCAGCGTGGACATGCGCCTGCCGGGTTATTGAACGAAAATAGCCGGGGTTCCAGCGCGGGCAGGGCGAAGTCGCACACCGGACAGGCAAAGCGGGCAGAAAACGGGTATTCCCCGCAGCCGTCCATCCTGTCCATTTCCACAGCAATCGCGCGTCCGTCGCTGTACGCAAGCGCGGTTTCGAACGATTCGGCCAGCCTGCTGCGCAATTCGGGGCGCACGCGAAGGCGGTCGATGACGATTTCGATCTCGTGCCGATGGTTCTTGTTGAGCGGCGGTGGATCGTCCAGATCGACGATAACGCCGTCGATCCTTGCCCGCACGAATCCCTGTGCCGCGAGGCTGGCGAGTAATTCCTGCTGTTCTCCTTTCCGGCCGGTCAGCACCGGCGCGAGGATCATCACACGGGTGTCGGCGGGCAATGCCAACACCTGATCGACCATCTGCGTCACGCTTTGCGCGTCCAATATTCGCTTGGGGTGCCGGGGGCAGTGCGGGGTACCGGCGCGGGCATAGAGCAGGCGCAAATAATCGTGGATTTCCGTGACGGTTCCAACCGTGGAACGCGGATTGTGGCTGGCGGCCTTTTGCTCGATGGCGATGGCGGGTGAGAGCCCCTCGATCAGATCGACATCCGGCTTTTCCATCAACTGCAGAAACTGCCGGGCATAGGCGGAGAGCGATTCCACGTACCGCCGTTGCCCCTCGGCGTAAAGCGTGTCGAACGCCAGCGACGACTTACCCGACCCCGACAGGCCGGTCACAACCGTAAGCCGATTGCGCGGCAGATCGAGATTGATATTCTTCAGATTGTGAGTACGGGCACCGCGAATGTGGATCGCATCCATGTCAGGGTCGCGCAACGGTAAATCGCACACTATAAACGGGAAAGCAGGCACAGGTGAAGATCGGCGATACGATGGTAGTGTCTCAGTTTCAAAATGCCTGCCCTCCTACGTCATTGCAGCGCAACGCGAAGCGTAGGCGCGGAATCCGGGCACCGCGTGGATCCTGCGACTTCGCGCAGGATGACGGGGACTAAAATTTCAAACTGAGACACTACCGATACGATAGATGCCATGTTCCGGCAGATAGTGTGTAATGGTATGAATTGTCACGAACAGGTTGGTTGAAAATGTCTTCCGATACATCACTTTTTATCCGTTGCGCTGAACGAATCGCGCAGTCTTCCGGCCTGCTCATTGCTGCCGGTGCGGGGATGGGCGTCGATTCGGGGCTGGCCGATTTCCGTGGGCCGGAAGGGTTGTGGCGCGCTTATCCGCCCCTGCGGCAGGCGGGGCTGCGTTTCGAGGAAATCGCCAACCCACGGGCGTTTGCGCGTAATCCCGGCCTTGCGTGGGGGTTTTACGGCCATCGTTTGCAATGCTACCGGGAGGCAAATCCGCATCGTGGTTTTGCCATTTTGCGGGAGATGGCGGCGCGTTTGCCGGACGGGGCCTTCGTGTTTACCAGCAATGTGGACGGGCATTTCCAGAAAGCAGGTTTTGCCGACGAGGCGATCTGCGAAGTGCACGGATCGATTCATCATCTGCAATGCGCCGAGCCCTGTTCGGATCACATCTGGGCTGCGGAGGGGTTCGAGCCTCATGTCGATTCGTCTACCTGCCGCCTTGCGCCGCCCTTGCCGTGCTGCCCGAACTGCGGCGAACTGGCGCGGCCCAACATCCTGATGTTCGGCGACTGGAACTGGCTGGAATGGCGCACGGGCCAGCAGGAAGCGCGTTTTACAGCCTGGTGCGAGGCGGTATCAGACCCGGTTGTGATCGAACTGGGCGCGGGCAAGTCCGTTGCTACGGTTCGCATGATGAGCGAGCGAAGCGGTTTCCCAATCATTCGTATCAACCTGCGTGACCCGGAAGTTTCCTCGCCACGCCATATCGGCGTCCCGATGGGGGCGCTCGCCGCGCTTGAAGGCATCCATGCGGCGTTGGTGGGAATGGGGGGCTGTTGAACCTGGGTGATCGTGCTGGAACTAAACACCCGGATACTCACCATCTGGCGCTGGATCGTAAAAGGCCGTACAGTTGTGCCGCACCGTTGACTGAACGCTACCGTGTCACGTTTGAGTGACAGAATTCTTCTATCCGGATTTCTGCCGAGGCCGAGCAGCTCTTGCGCATGACCACCCTTGAACACCCAATCGAACAGGATCTGATTGCCAGACTTGGTGATCTCAAATACACCTACCGCTCCGACATCCGTGACCGCGCCACGCTGGAAGCGAATTTTCGCGAAAAGTTCGAGGCACTCAACCGCGTTCAGTTGTCCTGCAACGAATTCCAGCGCCTGCTTGATAGCATCACTACGCAGGATGTCTTTACTGCCGCTCAGACGTTGCGCAACATCAACAGCTTCGAGCGTGACGACGGCACACCGCTGAACTACACCCTGGTCAACATCAAGGACTGGTGCAAAAACCACTTCGAAGTGGTCAATCAGTTGCGCATCAACACCGACAACAGCCATCACCGCTACGACGTGATGCTGCTTATCAACGGCGTGCCGGTGGTACAGATCGAGTTGAAAGCACTGGCCGTCAGCTCGCGCCGGGCCATGCAGCAGATCGTCGATTACAAGAACGACCCCGGCAATGGCTACGGCAAAACGCTGCTGTGCTTCATTCAGCTTTTCATCGTCAGCAATCGCACCGATACCTGGTACTTCGCCAACAACAACGCGCGCCACTTCAGCTTCAATGCAGACGAACGCTTTCTGCCGGTGTACCAGTTCGCAGGCGAAGACAACAAAAAAATCACGCAACTGGACAGTTTCGTCGGTACGTTTCTCGCCAAATGCACCTTGGGCCAGATGATCAGCCGCTACATGGTGCTGGTTGCCAGCGAGCAGAAGCTCTTGATGATGCGGCCATACCAGATCTATGCTGTGCAGGCTATCGTGGACTGCATCCACCACAACTGCGGCAACGGCTACATCTGGCACACTACCGGCAGCGGCAAGACGCTCACCTCGTTCAAGGCATCCACCTTGCTCAAGGACAATCCGGATATCGACAAATGCCTGTTCGTGGTGGACCGCAAGGATCTGGATCGCCAGACGCGCGAGGAATTCAACCGCTTTCAGGAAGGCTGCGTCGAAGAAAACACCAACACCGAAACGCTGGTGCGCCGCCTGCTCTCCGACGACTACGCCGACAAGGTGATTGTCACCACCATCCAGAAACTGGGCCTTGCGCTGGATGGAGGCAACCGGCGCAATTACAAGGAACGCCTGGAGCCGCTACGCAACCGGCGCATGGTGTTCATCTTCGACGAGTGCCACCGCTCGCAATTCGGCGAGAACCACAGGGCCATCAAGGAATTCTTCCCCAAGGCGCAGTTGTTCGGCTTTACCGGCACGCCGATCTTCGAACAGAACGCCAGTTATAAGCAAATCGAAGGCCAACAGGCCAGTTTCCGCACGACGGATGACCTGTTCCAGCGTTGCTTGCACCAGTACACCATCACCCACGCCATCGAAGATCGCAACGTGTTGCGCTTCCATGTCGATTACTTCAGGCCTGAAGGTGCGCATTCCCCCAAGCCCGGCGAAGGGTTGAAGAAAGAAAAGGTCATCGAAAGAATCCTTGACAAGCACGACGCCGCTACCAACGGACGCAAGTTCAATGCCATTCTCGCCACGGCCAGCATCAACGACGCCATCAAATATTTCGAGACGTTCAAGGACATTCAGGGAAAAAAGCAGACCGAAGACGATACATTCCAGCCGTTGAATATCGCCTGTGTGTTTTCGCCGCCCGCCGAAGACAACAAAGACGTGCAGCAGATTCAGGAAGACCTGCCGCAGGAAAGGGCCGACAACCAGCAAGACCCGGAAGGCAAAAAGAAAGCGCTTACTCACATCATTGCCGACTACAACATGCGCTTTGGCAGCAATCATCGCATCAGCGAGTTCGATCTGTACTATCAGGACGTACAAAAACGCATCAAGGATCAGCAGTACTCCAACGAGGACTTGCGCAAAGCCGATGGCGGCGGGAAGTACGCGCACAAAATCGACATCACCATCGTCGTTGACATGCTGCTCACGGGCTTCGACTCCAAGTACCTCAACACCCTGTACGTGGACAAGAACCTCAAGTATCACAACCTGATCCAGGCGTTTTCGCGCACCAACCGCGTGCTCAACGACAGCAAGCCCTACGGCAACATCCTCGACTTTCGCCAGCAGCAAAATCCGGTGGAAGAAGCCATTGCGCTGTTTTCCGGCGAAAAAATCGACAACCCGTGCGAAATCTGGCTGGTGGACCCGGCTCCCAAGGTCATTGACGCTTTGCAAGTGGCCACGCAGAAACTGGCCGACTTCATGCAATCGCAAGGACTGTCCAACGCGCCGAAAGATGTACCCAACCTCAAGGGCGATGCCGCGCGCAGTCAGTTCGTTAACCTGTTCAAAGAAGTACAGCGCCTCAAAACCCAACTCGACCAGTACACTGATTTAAGTGAGGAGCAGAAAACGCAAATCGACCAGATTGCTCCGCCGGAGCAGTTGCAAGGCTTCAAGGGCGTCTATCTGGAAACCGCCAAGCGGCTTAAGGAACAGCAAGACCGGCAAGGCGACGACGCGCCGCCTGAGGTGCAGCAACTGGATTTCGAGTTCGTGCTCTTTGCTTCCGCTGTCATCGACTACGACTACATCATGGGACTGATTGCGCGTATGACGGAACAGCCACCCGGCAAGCTCACGCTCAACCGCGAACAGCTCATCGGTCTGATCCAGTCTGATGCCAAGTTCATTGACGAACACGACGATATTGCCGAATACATCCGTAACCTGCCCATGAATCAGGCGCTGGACGAACAGGAAATCCGCGATGGTTACGAACGCTTCAAGATGGAGAAGAAAACCCGCGAACTCACCGCCATCGCCAGCAAGCACGGACTGGCCGCCGATGCGCTGCAAGCCTTTGTCGATACCGTTTTGCGCCGCCGCATTTTCGACGGAGAAGCCCTGAGTGACCTGATGGCCCCGCTGAGTCTGGGTTGGAAGGCGCGAGCACAAAAAGAGTTGGCGCTGGTGGAAGATTTGATCCCCTTGCTGAAGAAGTTTGCCCAAGGGCGCGAAATTTCGGGATTGTCGGCTTATGAGCAATGAAGCCATGACCGCTGCCGAACTCCTGCGGCAAATCGCCTTGGGCGAAGACAGCCGCCACCAGTTCAAGCGCGACGCTACCAACGCCGACAGTCTGGCCGCTGAACTGGCGGCTTTCTCAAACAGCGGCGGCGGCATCCTGTTTCTTGGCGTGGCGGATGACGGCTCCGTGGCGGGGCTGAATGCCGCTGACGTGCGTCGCCTGAATCAGTTGCTCAGCAATGCCACCTCGCAGCACATCCGCCCGCCAGTGCATCCCCTGACCCAGAACATCCAGACCGCCAACGGCATCGTCATGGCGATCACTGTGTCTGACGGCCTCGCCAAACCCTACCTCGATCACCAAGGCCGCATCTGGGTCAAGCAAGGTGCCGACAAACGCCACGTCACGGCGCGGGAAGAAATGCAGCGCATGTTCCAACGCTCCGGGCTGGTGCGCGCCGACGTGGTGCCGGTGGCGGACACCACGGCGCAGGACGTGGACGAAAAGGCGTTCCGCGCCTACGTCACGCGCCGCTATGGGCCGGAAACCGTCAGCGATGACGCCACGCTCGACCAGGTGCTGCACAACATCGGCTTGGGCGATGGGCGCGAACTGAATCTGTCCGGGGTCATGCTGTTTGGTCTCAACCCGCAACGCTGGTGTCCGGCGTTCATGGTCAAAGCGGTGGCGTTTCCCGGCACGGTAATCTGGGACACCCGCTATCTGGACAGCGAGGACATCAGCGGCACACTGACCGAACAGTTCAGGGGCGTGTTCGCCTTTCTCAAGCGCAACCTGCACCACGTGCAGCAGGGGCGCGGCTTCAACACGGTGGGCGAACTGGAGATTCCCGAAGGCGCGCTGGAAGAACTCTTGGTGAACGCGCTGGTACACCGGGATTACTTCACCAGCGCCTCCATCCGCATCCTGATCTTTGCCGACCGTGTAGAAATCATCAGCCCCGGCCACCTGCCCGACAGTTTGACTGTCGAGGAGATGCGCCAAGGCAAAACCAACCGGCGGAATCCAACGCTGACCGAGCACGCTTTCAAGGTGCTTCCCTACCGGGGTGTGGGCAGCGGCATTCCGCGTGCCCTGGAAGAATGGCCGGAGATAGAACTCATTGACGATGTGCGGGGCAACCAGTTCACCGCCTTGGTGCAGCGGCCAAAGCCAGAGTGGGAGGGTAGGGGCGACCCAGTCACCCCCGAAGTCACAGGGCAAGTCACAGGGCAAGTCACAGGGCAAGTCACAGGGCAAGTCACAGGGTTGCTCATGGTCATGGACGAGGGCGACTGGCGCCGCAAGGATTTGATGGAAAAGCTGAACCTCAAAGGCCGCGACAATTTCGAAAAACTATATTTGGTGCCGGCACTGGAAAGCGGCCTGATCGAAATGACCATCTCCGACAAACCCCGTAGCCGCTTGCAGAAATACCGGCTGACCGAGGCGGGGCGGCGGTTGTTGCGGCAGATCGCGGAGGGCAGCCAATGAGCGGCAACGAAAAGCGGGCGCTGGTGCCACGGCTGCGGTTTCCGGAGTTTCGGGCCGAATGGACTTTTTCGCCTATGTCAAAAGCTTACTCCTTCAAAGGCAATAACTCGCTCTCGCGGGACAAGCTGAACTACAAGGGTGGTTCGTTTAGGAACATTCATTACGGCGATATCCATACGAAGTTTGCTCTTCACTTCCGCGTGGATTCTGAATCTGTTCCGTACATCAATGATGGAGAGTCACATTCGGCGATCAGGCCAGAAAACTACTGTTCTGTCGGCGACATGGTTTTCGCGGACGCTTCCGAGGACACGGCTGATATTGGCAAGGCTATCGAGATCATCGACACGGGTGACGTTCCGCTTGTTTCTGGCCTGCACACCATTCTTGCAAAACATAATGACGCTCCTTTTGCCCTTGGCTTTGGTGCTTATTTATTTTCATCCGAAGGTGTCAGAAAACAAATTCAGCGCGAAGCCCAAGGGGCAAAAGTGCTTGGGCTATCAGCAAGCCGATTGGGCAATGTGCTATTGCACTATCCGAGTGAAACTGACGAACAACAAAAAATCGCCGACTGCCTCTCTTCCCTCGACGAACTGATCGCGGCGGAAACCCAAAAGCTGGATACCCTCAAGACCCACAAGAAGGGTCTGATGCAGCAGCTTTTCCCGGTGATAGATGACAACGCGCCCGTAGGGGCACGGCATGCCGTGCCCCTACAACCACGGCTGCGGTTTCCTGAGTTTTGGGAGGCGGAGGGGTGGAAGGCTACGCCACTATCGGAGCTTGCTGAGAACTTGGACAATCGGCGTATCCCCGTAACCGAGAGCAATCGAACCAAAGGTAACGTTCCGTACTATGGGGCATCTGGGATTGTCGATTATATTCAGGATTTCATCTTTGATGATGAATTGCTTTGCATTTCAGAAGATGGAGCAAACTTGGTAGCTAGGGCGACGCCAATTGCTTTTTCCATAAGCGGAAAGACTTGGGTCAACAATCACGCGCACGTTTTAAAGTTTGGGCGCAGATATACCCAGAGACTTGTTGAGAATTATTTAAACTTCACCTCCTTAGAGGATTTCCTTACGGGAATGGCGCAACCAAAGTTGAATCGAGCGATGCTCGACACGATTCCTGTTCCGCTTCCTCAGGATGAGGATGAACAACAAAAAATCGCCGACTGCCTGTCTTCCCTTGACGAACTGATCGCGGCGGAAACCCAAAAGCTGAACACCCTCAAGACCCACAAAAAGGGCCTGATGCAGCAGCTTTTCCCGGTGATGGATGGGGTGTTGGGATGATCTGGGAAACGTCCTACCAGTCGTCTGAGGGCTGCGTCTCGTGGCAGGGCGATTGTGCGCGGGAGGGCGATCAACTCAACGGCTTCTTGCAAGGGCCTGTGGCGGCGCGCCTGAACGATATCGAAGGCAGAGAGTTATTTCGTGAGCATCTGCGAGGGTTGAGCCTGACCGGCATGGGGCAGGAAGCACTGGAAGCAGTGTTGACCGCTGAGGAACCGGAGACGCGCGACTGGGCGGCAGGCGAAGCGCTCGCCGAAGCGGTACTGGAGGCGCATCATGATGTGGTGCTGCCGTGGAATACCGAACGTGACAAGCGCAACCCTTTTGCGTCCTTGCCTGGCGCGGACATTGTGGGCTTTCAGCGGGACGGTGATTCCCATCGCCTTGCCTTGGGCGAAGTGAAATGTTCATCCGAAGCGAAATGGCCGCCGCAGGTGATGAGCGGCAGAAGCGGGGGCTTGGCTCACCAACTTGATACCTTGGCCCATAGCCTTGGCACCATTTACCAACTGCTCCAGTGGCTTTTGCCTCGGGTCAAGAACACCGAATACGAAGCGACTTTTGATGTCGCCTGCACCCGTTATTTCAATTCTGAACGGCGTGATCTGGCGTTGTTCGGCATCCTTGTGCGCGATCAGGAAGCGCATGAAGACGATTTGCGCGCACGCGGCAAGAGTTTGGCCGCTCGTCTGCAAACACCGACCCGCTGCCGTTTGATAGCGCTGTACCTGCCGTGGCCGATTGCCCGGTTGCCCGAATTGGTTGGGCAGGGAGGCGTCGCATGAACCACTGGCTGTTGGACGCGATGGCGGAAAAACGCGCTTGCGCACTACGTGAGGCTGATCGGGTTCAGTTCTACCGTGAAATGACGCGGGACGAGCCGACGTTTGACGCCGGGGCCATTCATGAGGTTGTGGCTGCGCTGGAACTGGCCGTGCTTGATCTGGAGCTGGATCGCCTGAACGAGAGCAATGAGCGCGTGCTGCTGTTACGTGCCGCAGCAGCCGACGCATTCCGTCTGTTGCGGGTTCTTCCGCTGTCAGAGACGCCAATGGCAGCGGCAACGCACTTGCTGCGGGCTTCTATGCTGGCCGTGATTGGCGACCGTGGCGCTGATGCGGCTCGGTGGCTACGCACGCTGGAAGATAAGCAACAATGGCCCGCCCTGCCACTGGATTCGCACAATTGGGGCGAGCGTTGTCGAGCCACTTTGACCGACATCTGGCTGCGCTTGGTACGCAAGAAAGGCTGGGATGACCGCGACGCCGTTCTGGAGCAGGTTGCCGCTTTGCGTACTACGCAGCAGGAATTTGAACGGGAATATCTGGGTTCCTTTGATCCGTTGGAGGCTAAACGCTCCGCACTTGAATTGATTACCATCTATCACTTGGCCAAGGCTGCGGATGTACTGGCGCATTTCATCACCGATGGCGTGGTAGAAGACAGCTACCAGATTCAACCACTATTGGATTCGCACTTCGACCGAGCCATTGCCGCTTGCGATACCGCTCGTTTGATCGAACTGGGTCCGCTGGCCCGCTTGCTGGCGCGAGCCGCCGCACAAATGGTGGAGAATTCCCTGTGGACGGTCACTCGCGCCGTAAACTCGCGTGTAACTGAATTTGTACGGGAACTGGTGGATCGTGGACGTGGCGACCGCGCCTTGTTTGATGTGCTGCCACCGCAGCGGCGTACCTTGGCTGAGCGTGGCTTACTGGGTTCCAGTCGCCGAGCAGTGGTGGTGAGTTTGCCGACATCTAGCGGCAAGACATTGATTGCTCAGTTTCGCATGTTGCAGGCATTGAATCAGTTTGAAGACCGCAAAGGCTGGGTGGCTTACTTGGCTCCCAGCCGACCACTGGTGAATCAGGTCACGCGGCAACTGCGACGCGATTTTCAGCCGCTTGGTTTGACCGTGGAGCGCGTCAGTCCAGCGATGGAAATCAACGGTATTGAGGCCGACGTGCTGAAAGAGTCTCAGGATACGGCGCAGTTTCGCATTTTGGTGGCAACGCCTGAAAAGTTTGATTTGATGTTGCGCCAAGGTTGGGAGGAAAAAATTGGTCGTCCGCTAACGCTGGTGGTGGTGGATGAAGCGCACACGCTTCAGGAAAAAGAACGCGGCCTACGACTGGAACTGCTGCTGGCGACTATCAACCGGGAATGTCGCAATGCTCAATTTCTTTTGCTGACGCCCTTCATTCAGAATGCACGTGAGGTGGCGCGCTGGCTTGGTGGACAGAACTCGGATGACATCAGTTTGGGAGTCGATTGGCAACCCAATGATCGGGCGATTGGCATTGTTAACCCAATGGATGCAGGGCCGATCAATGGTCGCAGTCGCAACTATCAGTTGAACTACGAGACGATACACACTTCGCGTCCCAGCATTACGCTGGATGAAGCGTTCTCTTTGGGGAAAGAAGAAGCTTTAGCGTCTTCTCTGTCGCAGGCGAAGGATATAG
>JAITMK010000081.1 GCA_031277415.1 Azoarcus sp. | reverse complement strand
CTCTCCGGCGACAGCCGATAAATCATTCTCGATGGTTGTCCGCACGGCATCGATGCCGGACATACGCTCCTGATTGAAGGCATTGAGATAGAGTTTGAGCGATTTGGATTCGATCAGATTCGGGCTTGATGCCGGTACATGGAAACGCGCCAGCGCCACAACCGGCTTGCCGCGCGGATCGAGCCAGGACAGTTCATAGGCATTCCAGAGATCCTCGCCGATGAAAGGCAGACTGTCAGCGCAAAGCCCAAGTTCGCTGCGTTTGCCCTGCCGGGCGACTGGAAACAGCAATTCCGGCGCGTAAGTATCCCGATAGATAACCTGCTTGCCCAGCGCGGAGCGCGTGACATCGGGCAGGATGGAGGTTTTCATGCCTCACTTTCCCTCGCCGGTTCTCAATACGGCAAGGAAAGCCTCTTGCGGGATTTCGACATTGCCGACCTGCTTCATGCGCTTTTTGCCTTCTTTTTGCTTTTCGAGCAGTTTTTTCTTGCGGGTGATGTCGCCGCCGTAGCATTTTGCGAGAACGTTCTTGCGCAGCGCCTTGATGGTTTCACGGGCGATGATGTGCGACCCGATAGCCGCCTGCACGGCAACGTCGAACATCTGGCGCGGAATCAACCTCCGCAGCCTGTCGGCCAGTTCCCGTCCGCGGTACTGAGCATTGGCGCGGTGGACGATGACTGAGAGCGCGTCGACTTTCTCGCCCGCCACCATTATGTCGAGCTTGACGAGATCCGCCGAACGGTATTCCTTGAATTCATAGTCCAGTGAGGCGTAGCCACGCGACACCGATTTGAGTTTGTCGAAGAAATCCATGACGACTTCGCTCATCGGCAATTCGTAGATGAGTTGTACCTGACGGCCGTGATAGCGCATGTCGACTTGTGCGCCGCGTTTCTGGTTGCACAGCGTGAGGACGGGGCCAACGAACTCTTGCGGCATGAAAATCGTCACAGTGATGATCGGTTCCCGAATGTCCTGGTATTTGCCGGGTTCGGGGAGTTTGGCCGGGTTTTCGACGTGGATGATTTCGCCGTTGTTGAGCACGACCTCGTAGACCACCGTCGGCGAGGTCGTGATGAGATCCATGTCGAATTCGCGCTCCAGCCGCTCCTGCACGATATCCATGTGCAGAAGTCCCAGGAAGCCGCAACGGAAGCCGAATCCCAATGCTTGCGAAACTTCCGGCTCGTAATGCAGCGAAGCGTCATTGAGGTGCAGTTTTTCGAGGGAATCGCGCAGTTGGTCGTACTCGGAGGACTCCACCGGGTAGAGACCGGCGAAGACCTGCGGTTTGATTTCCTTGAATCCTGGCAAAGGCGCATCCGCCGGACGGGCTGCCAGCGTTACTGTGTCGCCCACCCTCGCCGCTTCCAGTTCCTTGATGCCCGCAATGACGAAACCGACTTCACCTGCGGCGAGTTGATCGCGTCCGACCGAGCGCGGAGTGAAAACGCCGAGTTGATCGCACGGATACTGCGCGCCGGTTGACATCAGCCGAATGCGATCCTTCACCCGCAACACGCCATCGACCACTCTGACCAGCATGACGACGCCGACGTAGTTGTCGAACCAGGAGTCGATGATCAGGGCTTTCAGCGGCCCGTCGGGGTTGCCCTTGGGAGGCGGAATGCGGGCAATGACGGCTTCAAGCGCATCTTCAACGCCCTGCCCGGTCTTGGCCGAGCACAGGATAGCCTCCGAGGCATCGACTCCGATGACATCCTCGATCTCCTCCCGCGCGTTGTCGGGGTTGGCCGCCGGCAGGTCGATCTTGTTGAGTACCGGCACGACTTCCACATTCAGATCAAGCGCGGTGTAACAGTTCGCCACCGTCTGCGCTTCCACGCCCTGCGAGGCATCCACCACCAGCAGCGCCCCTTCGCAGGCCGACAGCGAACGGCTGACTTCGTAGGAGAAGTCGACGTGCCCCGGTGTGTCGATCAGGTTGAGGTTGTAGGTTTGCCCGTCGCGCGCCTTGTATTGCAGCGCCGCTGTTTGCGCCTTGATGGTAATGCCGCGCTCACGTTCGATGTCCATCGAATCGAGCACCTGTTCTTCCATTTCGCGCGACGACAGCCCTCCGCAAAGATGGATGATCCGGTCGGCGAGCGTGGATTTGCCGTGGTCGATGTGAGCGATAATGGAGAAATTGCGAATATGGTGCATTGGACAGGCAGGGCTGAAATGAGTAGCGTGTGAATCGAAAAATGCCCTACCCCGAAAAACGAAAAGTGCGGGCTACTTAACACTTAGGGAGGGTCTGCATTACCCCTGCATTCCCCGCTTGTCATCCTGCGCGAAGTTGCAGGATTCAAGCGTCGTCTGGATTCTGCGACTTCGCTTCGCTACGCGCAGAATGACAGAAGGGGTTTTGCAGAGAATCCTTAGTTAAACTTCTCAAGTTTATCGGAGAACCCGTAACGTCTCAATCTATCAGCCCATGAAACTCCACCTCAACCGCTCTCCCGGCATCAACCTTTTCACCGGACATTTCGAACACTTTGTCACCGTCAATCATGCGCGGCACGACACTCATCTGGTCGTCACTCCAGAGCGCATCGTTACCGGCTGGACAGCAGGGTTCGATGCGCTGACCGCCGACGACTTTGCCGCCCTTGCGGCGCTTGGGCCAAAAATCGTGCTGCTCGGCACAGGCCGCCGCCAACGCTTCCCGCCTCCGGCGCTGCTCAGACCTCTCATCGAGGCCGGGGTCACCGTCGAGCCGATGGATTTACCTGCCGCCTGCCGCACCTACAACATCCTCGCCCTCGAAAACCGTCTGGTTGCAGCGGCACTGCTTTTCGACTGATTGCCCGCCATTCCCGCGTGACGCCAGCACCCCGTCATTCCCGCGTGCTTCTGGCGGGAATCCAGTGCCTTTAATCCAGGCTCACGCGAAGACCGGCAGCAGGAACGGTTTTTGTTCAAATGGACACATCCCGGATTCCCACTCATCAAGAAAATGACGAAGGAAACGTCGAACATGCACGGCCTCGTAGGGGCGAATAATTATTCGCCCCTACGAAATATGCCATTTCCTTGTTATACGGGGATACGGAAAATCCGGGCAAACCGGTTCATGTTGTGCACGAGCAAACAAAAACCGCTCTGGTTTTACTTGCGATATCCTTTTATATCGTAGGCAGAAAGCGAGAAACTTGATTCTTTCACCCGGTTGGACTGGTTGCCCCCCAAAAGCCGAACGTGAGTGGGCGATAAGGAAACAAGGAAACCGACGTGGAATCCTGTTGCTGAACCCGTAGCTTGGGTCATACCGGGGGTCTTCTTCTTGATGACAACGATTGTGCCTCGCGTAGGAGTAGTTGCTTCCGATCCCCAGTTCAACCAACTCTTCGCAGCGGCACTGTTTGTACCGTTTCGACCCGATTGCTTTATCACCCAGTTGACAAATGAAGAGCACCAGGGCGTTTCGTCATCCGTTGCCTTGAGTGAGGTTGTTTGGTGATATTCCACAATCCGTGCATTGTGCTGTCCGGGTAACGAGTCTTCAGCGACTCCAAGCTCGGCCACGGCAATATCCATCCAGGGAGCCAATGGCGTGGTTGATACGGTTGCTGGCACTGAAATTGGCTTTAGCCCAAGAGCTGTACGTGTCTTCGAACCGACCACTCCGTCCGGAACCAGCCCCTTCGCTCTTTGAAACGCTACAACAGCCTGATGCGTGCGTTGTCCAAAATGACCATCAATCTGCAAGTTTGGAGACGGAATGACGTGCGAGTTAAGAAGAAGTTGAAGCTTTTTGACTTCCAAACCACGTGCATTCAGTTTAATGATTGCCATATGTTTTCCTTTTGTGATGAATCAGTTATCAATATAGGCTTCGACGAAACGCCATCCCTCTGAGGTTAAATGGAAGACCCAATCGCCGACGCGGAACTGGTTTGCTTTGCAGTGCGACGGCGTCAGGCGAAGAGTGGTCTCGACCAGAGACTTCATTGTTGTTGCCGCAGGAGATAGCCCCGGGTCTGCCTCCAACAATGCCGGAAAAATCTTGATGAACTCCTCACGATCAACACTTCTCTTTTCGCTATCATCCAGTGTTCCGTGAATGACGAAGGGAAAGTAACTCACGTCAGTAATTGCTATCAGGTTGCTTTGATGTACTGAGGCGCGAAATTTTTGCCAATACTGCTGTGCGGTTTCGGGGCAGGCATCTTCGCCCGCCCTGGCCGGGATCGATTGCAATCCGAGTAACCCGACAAACACAAGTAACCTGAGAATAATTGGCATCGCTGCTTGTTTCATTTCAAAGACCTTTTATCTGATGTAATCAGGCGCGACCAACTGCACACAGAACGACCATGATGTGCTGCACATCACCCCTGATGACAAAAACACGCCAAGTAATTTGAAATGGATAGTGTCGTTTTATTTATGGATATTGTCAACAGGCGAATTTCAAGTAAAACACTTCCCAAGTAACCTGCTTCAAAATTCATATAAAATAATCAATTGTACAGTTGAAGAGGTTTAATTTAATCGAGCCAGGTTTAAATGAGATTCCGAAGTAGAACGATTGCCCCGCCAGGCCGTCTCCGCTACTCTCGTAGCCTTGCTTTTCAGCCCCCATATCCGAGAACCTCCTCCATGCCCATTTCACGACAGATAAAAAAATCCACTCCCGCCTCCCTCCCTGCCAAACTTTTCGTGCTCGACACCAATGTTTTGATGCACGACCCCACGAGCCTCTTCCGGTTCGAAGAAAATGACATATACATTCCGATCATGACCCTGGAAGAACTCGACCACAACAAGAAAGGACTCTCCGAAGTCTCACGAAACGCCCGCCAGGCCAGCCGGATGCTCGATGAGATCGTCTCCGCCGTGCCCGATGGCATTGCCTCGGGCATTGCGTTGGGGGAACCTTCGCGCGGACTGGCCACAGGACGGCTGTTCCTGCAAACCGAGGCGATCAACGTCGAATTGCCCGCAGGGCTTCCCACTGCCAGAAGCGACAATCAAATTCTCTCGGTGCTGATGTTCCTGGCCCGGCGTGAACCCGAACGACCGGTCATCCTTGTTTCCAAAGATATCAACATGCGGATCAAGGCGCGCGCTCTGGGGCTGGCGGCGCAGGATTATTTCAATGACAAGGTGCTGGGAGACAGCGAATTGCTCTATACCGGCTCCTGTGAACTGCCTGCCGATTTCTGGGAAACGCACGCTACCGGCATGGAATCGTGGAAAACGGAAACCCATACCGCCTACCGCGTCACCGGCCCGATGCCAAGTCGCTTCCTGCTCAACGAATTCGTCTACCTGGATAGTGCTCCCCCATTTGAAGCCTGGGTGCGCGAATTGGCCGGACACACTGCCGTTCTCGAAACCCTCATCGATTTTCGTCACGACAAGAACAGCGTATGGGGGATCACCGCGCGCAACCGGGAACAGAATTTTGCTCTCAATCTCCTGATGAACCCGGAAATCGACTTCGTCACCCTGCTCGGTCAGGCCGGTACCGGCAAGACGCTCCTGACGCTGGCCGCCGGGCTTGCGCAGGTGCTGGAAAACCGGCGGTACACCGAAATCATCATGACCCGCGTCACCGTGCCGGTCGGCGAAGATATCGGTTTTCTGCCCGGTTCGGAAGAAGAAAAAATGACCCCATGGATGGGCGCGCTCGAAGACAATCTGGACGTACTGAACGGCACGGTCGGCGAAAACAGCCAATGGGGGCGTGCGGCGGCGGCCGATCTGGTGCGCAACCGCATCAAAATCAAGAGCCTGAACTTCATGCGCGGGCGCACTTTTATCCAGAAATTCCTTATCATTGACGAAGCGCAAAATCTCACACCGAAACAGATGAAAACCCTCATTACACGTGCAGGCCCCGGAACCAAAGTAGTCTGCCTCGGCAACATCGCCCAAATCGACACCCCCTATCTCACTGAAGGTTCGTCGGGCTTGTCATTCGTTGTAGACCGCTTCAAGGGTTGGCCGCATTCCGGCCACATCACCTTGCAACGCGGCGAACGCTCGCGGCTGGCCGACCATGCCGCCGAGATCCTCTGAAGGTTGCCCGCTCTCATGCCCTCGATCCATCGCCTGCCTGAACTGCTTGTCAATCAAATCGCCGCAGGCGAAGTGGTCGAACGCCCAGCCTCGGTACTCAAGGAATTGTTGGAAAACGCGCTCGACGCCGGGGCAACGGCCATCAGCGCACAACTGGAGGCAGGCGGCGTGCGGCGCATCCTCGTCACCGACGACGGATGCGGCATCCCCCGCGATGAGCTTGCCCTCGCGCTGGAGCGCCATGCCACCAGTAAAATCACCAGCCTCGACGATCTCGAACGGGTTGGCACGATGGGGTTTCGAGGCGAGGCGCTGGCCGCCATCGCCGCCGTAGCCCGCACGACCATCACCAGCCGGGCCGAAGGGGCGGATTGCGCCTGGAAAATCGATTCCACCCACCGTGAACCGGTGCCTGCCGCTCTCAATTGCGGCACGGTCATCGAAATTACCAATCTCTATTACAACACCCCGGCGCGGCGCAAATTTCTCAAGACCGACGCCACCGAGTTTGCTCACTGCGAAGAAATTTTTTGCCGCATTGCGCTTGCCAGACCAGACATTGCCATGCAGCTTGCCCATAACAAGCGCGTGCTTCACCGCCTGAGCGTAGGAGATGCGCGTCTTCGCATTGCCACGCTGATGGGAGATGATTTTCTGGAACAGTCGCGCGAAATCCGCGCCGAAGGCGCGCTCAGGCTCACCGGTTTTGCCAGTCTCCCGGCCCATGCCCGCAACCGGCGCGATGCGCAATACTTTTTTGTTAATGGTCGGCATGTGCGCGACAAACTGCTCAATCACGCCATCGCCCAGGCCTACGCCGATATCCTGCACGGCAGCCGCTATCCGGCCTACGTGCTCTTCCTCGAACTTGACCCGGCAGGCGTCGATGTCAACGTCCATCCGGCCAAAACCGAAGTCCGCTTCCGTGATGCCCGTGGCGTGCACCAGTTCGTATTGCACGCCCTGGTTCGCGCATTGGGCGAAACAGGCCAAAACTACCTGCAAGCGCAAGCGCCCGAACAGGAAACCGGCTCTGCCTACCTTTCCACGCCCATTCCAGCCAACGGAAACGGCGCCGGGCATTATCCCCTGCCTTCGGAGCACCTCACTTCAGCACCGGGGCGCATTGCCATGGACTCGGCGAGTCAGGCGTATTTCAGCTTCACCTCCAGCGCCAACGCCAAGCCTCAATCTTCCGGTGCACCGGCATCTGAAGCCGCGCACGTCGGCAACGGTTCCGAAAATCCGCTTGGCTATGCCCTTGCGCAACTGCACGGTACTTACATTTTGGCGCAGAACGCTCAAGGGCTTGCGCTCGTCGACATGCACGCCGCCCACGAACGCATTCTTTACGAAAAACTCAAGACTGTGCTCGACGGCACGCCTTCCGTTCAACGTTTACTGGTTCCGGCGGTATTTAGCGCGAGCACGGCGGAAATGGCAACGGCGGAATCCCACGCCGATGCCTTGCTGAAAATGGGTTTTGAAGTCTCGGTTGCAGGCCCCAGAGAACTTGCCGTGCGCACCGTCCCGGCACTCCTTGCAAACGCGCCGGTGGTGGAACTGCTCCGCGAACTGCTTGAAGAGCTGCGCGAATACCCTGTATCCGAAGCCATCACCCGGCGGCGCAACAACCTGCTCGCCACAATGGCCTGTCACGGAGCTGTTCGTGCCCATCGGCAACTGAGCGTACCGGAAATGAACGCCCTGCTGCGCGACATGGAAAAAACGGAACGAGCCGACCAATGCAACCACGGACGTCCTACCTGGACGCAGTTTACATTGGCCGATCTCGACCGCCTCTTTTTACGAGGGCAGTAAAAAACCGCCGCTCGCAACCTTACACGCGCGAGCCGTGCCGGTGGCTGCGGGTGCGCATCCGCTGATGCGACGCACGCACGTTTTCCTGCGCTTTCTTGATGATCGCTTCCCGTTGAAGCGAAAGAGAGTCCGCGTTGACGCCCGCGCCGTGTTGTTTACCATGAGTCTTGGTACTCATCATCAACCTCCTGTTACCTGTTGGGTTTGACTTATTTGCTGCATTGCAACAATTAAATTTTACGTAAAATTTAATATAAGTCAAGGCAATAACAGGAAAATCGGTTTTTGTTGTTGCGCTGCAACATGTCTACATTCTATCGCAGGCGGGCGAGAGTTTTTCTCAGGCACCCTCTCCCGGCCCTGCGCCGGAACCCGCAACGGCGCGATGGATGCGGTCGGCAATGGCTTGCCAGGCTGGGTCGCGGGGCAGTTCCTCGACAAGAATGACTTCCGCGCCCAAGGCATCCAGCCTGCGCAGGTTGGCGTAAAGTTTTTGCGCATAAGCGGCAGGCTCAGGCGCAGCCGTTTGCCAGTGGAGAAGAAGGCTGGTGGTCGCACAACGGCTATACGCCAGCACCGCGACTCGCCGCCCGGCGTCGACGAGGCGCTTGACCTCTCCTGCCAGCGCGCCGGATTCTACCCTTCGCAATGGCGTTAGCGGCGCGTAGTGCGCCGCCAGCGACCCGGAAACACGTGGGACGGGCATCTCGCACGCCCCCGTTCCCCTCTCGCTGTGCAGCCTCGGCAAAACGCCGATCACGCGGGCAATGTCATCGGGGCTGATCGCACCAGGACGCAGAATTTCGGGCTCATCACGCGAAAAATCGATGATCGTGGATTCAATGCCTACCTCACAAGGGCCGCCGTCGAGAATCAGGGATACCTCATCGCCCAGTTCCTCCCGCACATGCGCCGCTGTTGTGGGGCTGACACGCCCGAAACGATTGGCGGACGGGGCGGCGATCCCGGCGACTCCTGGCGCGCGGGCTTGCGCAAAGGCGGCAAGCAATTCCAATGTAAGCGAATGCGCGGGCACACGCAGCCCCACCGTATCCTGTCCGCCGGTCACGACCGAGGGAACCCAGGGCTGTTTTTTCAGGATCACGGTCAAAGGACCGGGCCAGAATGCGGCGGCAACATCCCGCGCAGTTTGTGGGATATTTTCCGCCCATTGCGTCAGAAACGCCGCATCGGCAAGGTGCACGATCAACGGGTGATCGGCAGGACGGCCCTTGGCCGCGAAAATTCTGGCAACGGCCTCCGGATTGGCTGCGTCCGCTCCGAGGCCGTAAACGGTTTCGGTCGGCAGCGCCACGAGTTCGCCAGCCAGCAAGCATTCAACGGCTGTCCGGATGATCGAATCGGGCATCAACCGATACCCAGTTTCTGTCGCGCCCGCAGCGCCGTATTCAACGTTTCGTCCGGCGTGTCGCCGACAACGGTGAAGTGCCCCATTTTGCGCCCTGCCCGTGGCTGACGTTTTCCGTAGAGATGCACTTTCAGGTTCGGAACAGCATGGAGAATATTCCAGTCCGGTTCCCGGGTTTCGCCCCCTGCGCCGAACCAGCAATCACCGAGCAGATTGACCATCACCGAAGCCGAATGGGCGCGGGGGCCGTGCAACGGCAGACCGCAGAGCGCGCGCACCTGTTGTTCATATTGACTCACCGTGCAGGCGTCCAGCGTGTAATGCCCGCTGTTGTGTGGACGCGGGGCCATTTCATTGACGAAAAGCCGACCGTCGCTCACGAAAAATTCCACCGCCAGCACGCCCACATAACCGAGTTTTGCCGCGATCTGCCCGGCGATTTTTCGCGCTTCATCGCCCAACTCTGCCTTTACCCTGGCCGGAACAATGGAAACATCCAGAATACCGCGTGTATGCTGATTTTCGGCCACGGGAAAGCACTGTACCTGCCCTTGCGCGTCACGCGCGAGTACCACGGACACCTCGCAATCGAGCGTAAGCCTTTTTTCCAGCACCGCCGGTTCGCCCTTGAAAGCTTGATACGCCTTCAGCGCGGCCTCGCGGCTTTCCACTCCCGTCTGCCCCTTGCCGTCGTAACCGAGGCGGGCAACCTTCAGGATGCCGGGGAAAAGATCGTCGCTCGCGGACTCGATGTCCGCATCTCTCAAAATGACGGTGACCCCACCGTGAGGAAACCCGTTATCGCGCAGGAACGTCTTCTCAGCAACGCGGTTCTGGCAAACCCCTACTGCGTCTGCCGAAGGATGAACCGGAATTTTTGCCGCCAGGTGTGCCAGCACCACAGAGGGCACGTTCTCGAACTCCGTTGTCACCGCCGCACAATGGGCAGTAATGTCCGCGAGTGCATGCGCATCGTCGTAGGCAGCGCACAAATGCCGGTCAGCGATGCGCCCGGCGGGGCTGTCTGCGTCCGGGTCGAGCACCCATACGCAGTACCCCATTTCATGCGCGGCAGCAACGAAAAAACGGCCAAGCTGGCCGCCGCCCAGCATGGCGAGCGTGGCGGGGGGAATAATCATGGCGATGGATGTACTCGAAGAGAGAAAAACTGCCCGTTCGTAGGTGGGTAGGCAAAGGGAGGCGGGAACCTGTTTCGGCCCGGATTATCACGCCTGCTGAAAGCAAAGGCAAGGCGCCCCGGGAGATCGATCTGGCAGTAAATAGAATCTCTGTTAAAAAGATTAAATTGTGCCTTTACGCACTGTGCGTCTTAATTCCAGCAATTTCCGGAATTTTTTATCACTAACAGCAACTCTCATTCGCTTCGATTACTCACACTTTCAATGCAAACTTACATCAGTGATATATGTCCGCTACGACATAAAAGAGGGCTTAATTTTGGTAAAAAGATAACGTAACATAAAGCATATGATGAAAGATTTCACTTACTCTGTCTG
>JAITMK010000078.1 GCA_031277415.1 Azoarcus sp. | reverse complement strand
TCGAGATTGGGCATCACCAACAGGTTGGCTTCGTTCTTGAGGGTTGAATCGGGATGCTGCGCGGCGCGGATTCCGGGAGACAGCGCCACGTCGGCGCGCATTTCGCCGTCGCATTCGAGCGTAGGCGCGGCGCAACGCAGCATTTCGCTGGCGGCGCGCATCTTGTTTGCCGAAGCCGACCCCCGGGAACTGCCGAAGTTGGAATGCGACAACAGCGCAACGCGCGGTTCGATCCCGAAGCTGCGCAACTCGGACGCCGCAGCCAATGCAATTTCGGCGATTTCTTCAGCAGACGGGTTTTCGTTGACCTGCGTATCGGCAATAGCCACCACGCGATTTGGCAGCATGAGCAGATCCATTGCCGCAAACTGGCTTGCCCCCGATTTGAGGCCGATCACGTCGCGCACATGCTGGAGGTGATAATCGTAAGATCCGAATGTGCCGCATACGAGCGCGTTGGCATAGCCCTGGCGTAACAGCAGCGCGCCGAACAGCGTGGAGTCGCGGCGCACACGCACCTTGGCCAGATCGGGCGTCACCCCATTACGCGACATCAGGTTGTAATACTCGCGCCACAGTTCGTGATAGCGCGTGTCCTGTTCCTGGTCGATCACATCGAAATCGCGTCCGGGCACGAGGTTGATGCCGATTTTCCTGATGCGCGCCTCGATCACGGAGGGACGGCCGATCAGCACGGGCCGGGCGAGTCCTTCTTCGATTGCCTCACGCGCGGCGTGGATGACACGTTCGTCTTCGCCTTCGGCGTAGAGGACGTGCTTGAGATCATTTGGCACGCTTTTGGCCGCCGCGAACACGGGCCGCATGACGATGCCGGACTGGTACACGAAATCGTTCAAAGTAGCGGCATAGGCCCGTAAATCGCTGATCGGGTGCCGGGCCACGCCCGACTCCATCGCCGCCTTCGCCACTGCCGGTGCAATCTTGGTAATCAGGCGCGGGTCGAACGGCTTGGGAATGATGTAATCCGGCCCGAAATTCAATTCCTCGCCGCCGTAAGCCGAGGCCACGATGTCGTTTTGCTCGGCCTGGGCCAGTTCGGCGATGGCCTTGACGCAGGCAAGCTTCATCTCGTCGTTGATGGTGGTCGCGCCCACGTCGAGCGCGCCCCGGAAGATGAAGGGGAAACAGAGAACGTTATTGACCTGGTTGGGGTAGTCGGAACGGCCCGTGGCAATCACGCAGTCCGGGCGGACGGCCTTGGCTTCGGCGGGCAGAATTTCGGGAATCGGATTGGCCAGCGCAAAAATCAGCGGCCTGTCGGCCATCTGCGCCACCATTTCGGGCTTGAGCAGCCCCGCTTTTGAAAGCCCGAGGAAAACATCCGCACCGGCAATCGCATCGTCCAGGGTACGGGCCTCGGTGGGTTGGGCATAGCGCGCCTTAGTCGGCTCCATGTCCTGTTCGCGCCCCTGGTAGATCACCCCGCGCGAATCGCAGACAAAAACATTTTCGCGCTTCAGCCCCAATCCCACCATGAGATCGAGGCAGGCAATCGCCGCGGCGCCCGCGCCCGAACACACGAGTTTGACCTGACCGATTTCCTTGTCGACGATCTTCAGACCATTGATGAGACCCGCCGCCGAAATGATCGCGGTTCCGTGCTGATCGTCGTGGAAAACCGGGATTTTCATGCGCTCGCGCAGCTTCTGCTCGATGTAGAAGCATTCGGGAGCCTTGATGTCTTCCAGATTGATCCCGCCCAGGGTCGGTTCGAGTGAGGCGATGATATCGATCAGTTTGTCGGGGTCCTGTTCGTCCAGTTCGATGTCGAACACGTCGATACCCGCGAATTTCTTGAAGAGACAGCCCTTGCCTTCCATCACGGGCTTGGAAGCCAGCGGGCCGATGTTGCCCAGACCAAGCACCGCCGTGCCGTTTGTGACGACCGCCACGAGATTGCCCCGGCTGGTCAATTCACGCACCTGTTCCGGGTCGGCGACAATCGCGTCGCACGCCGCCGCAACTCCCGGCGAATACGCGAGCGCGAGGTCGCGCTGATTGGTCAAACTCTTGGTCGGCACCACCGAAATTTTCCCGCGCGTCGGCATACGATGATATTTGAGTGCCGCGGCGATAAAATCCTGATCCATATTTTCCCTCTGAACCGTATCGAGTCACCCTGACAGCTTCATCTGCTGGCAAGACCGAAAACCAGCATTTTAGCTTCTCGCATGAGGATATGCACAGGGTAAGTTTTGGGGTTTACCCTTGTCCATGATTCTCCGATATGTATTCAATTTTCTGCCGGGAGCGGGCACAATGCCGCATGGCAAATGAACCGGGGAGAAAACATCATGCGGCGCGTGGTATTCAACCAGAAAGGCGGAGTCGGCAAATCCACCATTACCTGCAATCTGGCGGCCATCAGTGCCCAAAAAGGTAAGCGCACCCTGGTGGTCGATCTCGATCCGCAGGGCAATTCCACCCAGTACCTGCTTGGCAGCAACGCCACGCCTCCCGAGATCACGCTTGCGGATTTTTTCGATCAAAGCCTGATGTTCCGCCTCGATCCCAAAAAGACGATTGATTTTGCCGCCGCCTCGCCTTTCGAGCGCCTCTCGGTGCTGCCCTCTCACCCAAGGCTGGAAGAGTTGCAGAGCAAACTGGAATCCCGCTACAAAATCTACAAGTTACGCGAAGCGCTCGATGAAATCGCCGGAGACTTCGATCAGGTGTTCATCGACACCCCGCCTGCGCTCAATTTTTTCACGCGCTCGGCCCTGATCGCCGCCGACGCCTGTCTGATTCCCTTCGATTGCGACGAGTTCTCACGTAACGCCCTTTACGCGCTGCTTGCCAACGCCGAGGAAATCCGCGCCGACCATAACCACAACCTGAAAGTGGAAGGCATCGTAGTCAACCAGTACCAGCCTCGCGCCAACCTGCCGCAAAAGGTCGTGCGGGAATTGATCGACGAAGGTCTGCCGGTGCTACAGCCCTACCTGTCGGCCTCGGTAAAAATCAAGGAATCGCACGAACGCGCGGTACCGATGATCCATCTCGACCCCCGCCACAAACTGACCCAGGAATTCGTCGCCCTGTACGAAAATCTTGCGCCAAAAAAGAAGAAGTCCAAATAGATGACCTGACGCGACGAAGCTATCACTTTACACATCCGCCCAAAAAGATTAGCCTCCAAGGGATGAATCTCACACCCACCAAACACCTCCAACCGCTTGATATTTTGAACAGAATCTGTGACGCAGCTGTGGAAAGGGATGAAATTTCCACAATGGATGCAGTTCAACTTTTCTGGCGAAAACAATGGATTATTGAAGAAGTCCCAGACCCTCAAGAGAAAGATCCTTTGCGTTATGCAATTATGGCTTCCTTTCTAGAGAGGATGGCGGAGGTATGGTCTGACCCGCCGAAGAATATGCCATCTAAACCACCACAATGGTGCGCTAAAGTCCCCCCAACCGAAGAATTCTTTTCTCTTCTTCCAGAGAGATATCGAAGTATTTTAGAGAAATATCCCCCAGCAGAAGCTTTTAGAAAGCGAAACATATTTGCACTAGAGAATTACGTATTTTTTGTATAGCATTACTATCAAAACGCCAGTCGCAATGTGAATTTTTCCTCGGACAAAGACGTCCTTATCCGGTAGTTTACCAAACGCTGAATATGTACGATAAACCGTGCAGCGCCGGTTTTCAATGTTTTTTGATTGGAGGAAAACGATATGAGAAAAAGTACCGCGAAATCTGACGGGATACAGAACTTTGAGAAAAGGGCTCAACTTATACAGACGTGGCGAACAAAGCTTTCTTGCTTCGAAAAACTGGCAGAGAGTTGGGTCTACATCAGGGTCAGGAGTAAAGACTATCGGCCAATATCAATCCACCCGGATAATCCCTGTGGGCGCCTTATCCCTATTCAACGAGTGAAGAAAACGGATAAGATTGAGGGCTTCCCAGATCTGTCGGAAGCAATCAGGAAAATAAAAGATGCCGAACCCCCCAATTTCTATAAACCCGGCAACGCCAAACCAGAACTACGTATACAAGCCTCATTAATCCGCTATGCGCTAATGAATGGCTTGAGGCTGCACGGGCTTTTTAATGATTTCTCCGACGTATTTGATGAGCTCATCTTTGTTACGGATGAACTTCGAGCAGGGAGTATTCGTCCCGACATCATCGCCCTGGGGGGAAGGCAGGGACGCTACTTTCCCGTATTCATCGAGCTGAAGGTGGACCGAAAATTAAAGCGCGTCACTGAGCAACTCACGAACGCCAAAGAAACGATGAATAATGCTGACGGCTGTTTTTTGAATTTGCTTGCAAATGCAACGGGAAAACCAAAATCAGACATCTCTATTGATAATCCAAAACTTTTTATTATTTGGTCTCCTTCGCCTAGCGGCAAAGAAGACGAAGACGTTACTGAGGTGAAAGCAAACGGTTTTATAGTCGGTGAATATGACCCCTCGACACAGCAGACCGTCCGGTCACGCTGAAAACGACTTCACCCTGGTAATTCATCGTGCTGCCGATGAAATCGGTGGCAATTGCATTGAATTGTCCATCGCTGATGGCGCAAGAATCCTGCTCGATGCAGGACGCCCGCTGGATGCGTCGGAGGACGTTCAAGAGGGATTGGTTCCAAAGACCCTCGATGTATCGCGCCCGGTCACCGGTGTACTGCTATCCCACTCCCATCAGGATCACTATGGATTGCTGGATGAACTGCCGCCGGAATGGCCGGTGTATTGCGGCAGAGCGTCGGAGAAGCTGATACGGCTGACCTCTGGCATTTTCAACAAGATGCCACAACAGCCGTTCCGGAATTGGGAAAGCGGCAAACCCTTTATGCTCGGGCCGTTCACCGTCACCCCGTTTCTCACGGATCACTCCGCTTTCGACGCTTACATGCTGCTGATTGAAGTGGCCGGAAAACGATTGCTGTATTCCGGCGACTTCCGTTTGCATGGCAGAAAGCCGACACTGGTCAGGCGGCTGATGGATTCGCTACCGGAATCGATCGATGTGTTGCTGATGGAAGGAACCAACCTCGGAAGCAACAAGCCGTGTTCGAGCGAAGACGATCTGGAAGGACGGTTTTGCGAACTGTTCAAAGCAACATCCGCGCGCGTATTCGTCGCCTGGTCGGCCCAGAACGTCGACAGAACGATAACGCTTTACTGTGCGTGCAAATCTGCCGGCAGGACGCTGGTCGTCGATCTTTACACTGCCGAAGTGATGGAAATGCTAGGAGATTTCGGGCGATTGCCCCGCCCTGGCTGGCCGAACCTCAAAGTAGTCATCACGAAGTCGTTTGCCCGGATGTACCGGAAAACCGGTCGGGGCGAATTCGTGGATCGGATGGCTCAATACGGGATTTCGGCGGACAAACTGGCCGAGACACCATCCCGATGGGTAGTAATGACCCGCTCTTCGCTAATAAGGGATTTCGAGAGTAAGGGCGTCATGCCGAACCAGCATGACGTATGGTCGTGGTCGATGTGGCACGGCTACCTGAGTGGAGAAAATGGCAAACAGGTTCAGGCGTGGTTCGACCAGGGACAGTGTCCGGCGATCCATATACATACCAGCGGGCACGCTTCACCGGATGGCCTTCGTGAGTTCGCGGCAGCCATCAATCCTCGCATGCTGATTCCGGTCCACGGGGTCGCCTGGGATGAAGAGTCCAAGGGCTTTCCAGCAATTCGCCGCCTGAAGGATGGAGAACCGGCAACGCTATAGCCCGGAGGCCTGAGAACGGTAATGGGGATCGGAACGGACGGCATAGCTGCCGTTTGGGATGCCGAACTCCACAACGAGCCGCTCAATGAAGTCTGCTGTTTGCAGGCGCTGATCAGCGTAAATGACAAATCGCTTGTTCTTGGGCCAATAAACGACCCGTCCGCGAGGGAACTCCTCGTATTCATGCCAGACGGGAGCGCTCGGCAATCCCCGGCTTGCCAGTGCAGTCGCGCCCAGTTGTGACAGCCCTTCCCAAAACTCGTAATGCCCGTTCGGGTGGGTGATGCACTCACCGTATGGCTCGCCCTGATCAATCGGCGTCTTGTCCGCCAACAGGATCATGTTGCGGGCGGCGTCACGAATGCCCCAAAAGATGCCTACGCATGGAGCGGTCATGAAATGAAGTATGGCGCTATGTGTTCTACGTTGTACAGAATGGGGCACATATTGATGAAAGTACGTCCTCTTTTGCTTAGAGCGGTTTTGATTCAAGTTGATATATCCTGAATTCCCGCTGATCAAGAAAATGACTAACGAATAACCATAACTCCGCACGCGAGACTCTCAGGCCGTCACGGCTTCCTGAAACCGATGGATTTGCGCGAGCGTGTCGCGCATTTTTATTTCGGCAAGGCTGGTATCGTAATGCGTTTGCAGGTTGATCCAGCTTTGGGCGTCCGTACCGAAGAACCGGGCCAAACGCAAAGCCGTGTCGATGGAGATGTTCCGCTTGCCGTGCACGATCTCATTGATGCGACGCGGGTGGACACCGATAGCCTTCGCAAGCGCGTACTGGCTAATACCGAGGGGTTTCATCCAGTCTTCGAGCAAGATGATTCCGGGATGTACAAGGGGTATATCTCTTTCCATGACTATTCACCATCAGTGGTAATCGACGATTTCAACGTCCCACGCATGGCCGTCTCGCCAGACGAAGCATATGCGCCATTGGTCGTTGATGCGAATGCTGTGCTGCCCTTTGCGGTCATGCTCCAAAGCCTCAAGGCGGTTTCCGGGGGGCACGCGCAAAAAGACAAGATCAGCCGCCGCCGCCAACTGTTGCAGTTTTTTCATGGCTGCGCGCTCAATGTTGACGAACCTGGCAACCCGCCGCCCGGCGAACAGTTTTTTGGTATCGGCGCAGCGAAAGCTGATAATCATGGACAAATATTAGCGTTTGCCGTTAATAGCGTCAAACGTTATCACTCAACGAGCGTGAACAATCCGTGCGCGTCTGTCAGGGATTCTCTGCAAAACCCCTCCCGTCATTCTGCGCTTAAACAAGGAAATGACGCATTTTGTAGAGGCGAATAATTATTCGCCCATCGACAATGCGCGGTAAGGGCGAATAGTTATTCGCCCCTACGAGACCGTGCATGTTCGACGTTTCCCTGTCATTCTGCGCGCAGGATGACGAGCGGTGGACGTAGGAGCAATGCAGACCTTCCTTAGGTCAAGACGTACACGGAATTCTTTTTTATGGTTGATCCGATCCACCGAATGACGGGACTAGAGCGGTTTTTGTTAAAGTGGATACATCCTGGATTCCCGCCTTCGCGGGAATGACGGGGAAAACAACTAGAAACGCGTCATCCCCGCGCAGGCGGGGATCCAGAAAATCCGGGCAAATAAGTTCATGTTGTGCACGACTAAACAAAAACCGCTCTAAACACTCAAATCTAAAACGCTCTAAACACCTAATCCAGCATATCCCCATCCACCACCTGCATGAGCCGGACGCCGGTTTGCCCGGGTTCGGCATGCAGCCACCAGAGGGCGCTTTTGCGGAAGATTCCGGGATAGGGAGAACCGGAGAGCAGGTGGGTGGCAAGCGAGCCAATCAGGGGTTGGTGGCCGACGATGAGCGTGGGCCGCAGAGTGCGCGGCCAGCCGATGATTGCCAGTATTTCTTCGGGCGTACTGCTTTCGTAGAGTTGCGGGCAGAATTGGATGTCGTTCTCGCAATCGTTAAAATGAGCAACCGTCTGCCGCGTGCGCGTTGCCGGACTGACCAGCAGGCGCAATCCGTCAGGGGCTCGTTCACTGAGCCATGCCGCAACCTTGCGGGCCTGCTGATGCCCGTAAGAGGAAAGTTCGCGCGTAAAGTCGGGGATACCCGGCAGCGCATCGGCATGTCTCCACAAAAAAAGCTCCATTTTATCTATCCTCCACTGCGCAATCGTTCGCCCAAACCGCTGAAACGCGTGCTTCGCGCCGCGCATCCCGCCTCGAAAACCTCCCCTTTGCCCGCAATGGTTACACGGCAGGCTGCGCGCGTAACCGCAGTGTAAAGGAGTTCGCGGCTCAATACACGCGAGGGCCGGGCGGGCAGGAGAAACAGCACCTCGGAAAATTCGGAACCCTGGCTTTTATGGACGGTAAGCGCAAAGGCGGTATCGTGCTCAGGCAGGCGGCGCGGGGGAATGGTGCGGATGCCGCCGCCGGGAGCGGGGAAAGCCACGGTGAGCGCGCCGTTTCCGTCGGGCAGGCACAGGCCGATATCGCCGTTGAAAAGCCGGGTCACGGGGTCGTTTTTCAGCACGATGACGGGACGCCCCACCCACTCCGTACCGCCGGATTCGATGCCCAAAACGGCGCGGGCGTGGCGTTCCAGATGTGCATTGACCGCTGCCAGCCCACGCGGGCCTTCGCGCACGGCCACGAGCACACGAAAACGCTCGAAGGCGGCGAAAATTCTGGCTGCGCGGGTTTCCAACGTCTCGTCGGCAAAGGTTTCCCGGAGCGCGGAGAAGTAGGCGGCGTAGCCTTCTTCCATTGCCGTCAGCACGGAACTGGAGGGAGTCGCATCGGGCAGGGCGTTGCCGGTTTCGGTTTCGTCCTCGATCCAGGATACGGCCGAATCGGACCGGGCTTTCAGCCAAGCGAGCGCCGCCGCGCCCTCTCCTGCGTTGATTTCCCGCGCGAGACGGCCAATGCCGGAATCGGCGCGGAAACGGTGGCTGTCGAGGAGCCAGACGATGCAATCGGGTAACGCCGCCTCGCTTCCCGCTCCCTGCAACAGAATTTCTTCCGGCGTACCGGTGAGCGCCGCGAGCCGCGCGGCTTCGTCCGCGCGGAAACGCCAGCCGGAGGAGAGATCGGCGAATACCGCGCCCGCTTCCACGGCAGCGAGTTGATCCTTGTCGCCGAGCAGCACCAGCCGGGCATATGGAGGCAACGCATCGAGAAGGCTGGCGGCCAGAGAAAGGTCGAGCATGGAAGCCTCATCGACGACGAGCAGGTCGAGCGCAAGCGGGTTGGCGCTGTGATGCCGGAAACGTCCCGGAGTAGCGGATGCGCCAAGCAGCCGGTGGACGGTGTGGGCTTCGGCGGGCAGCCGCGCGCGGGCGGCTTCCGGCAAATCCCGCGAGCGTGCGGCCAGTGCTTCGCGCAATTTCGTGGCCGCCTTGCCGGTCGGCGCGGCAAGCGCGATGCGTAAATCCGGTTCCAGTTCAGCCAGACAGGCGATGATGGCAGCCACGGTGCTGGTTTTGCCTGTGCCGGGGCCGCCGCTGATGATGGTCAACCGTCTGGTCAGGGCGAGCGCGGCGGCGACTTTTTGCCAATCTACGCCTTCACGCGCCAGGAAAACGGTGTCGAGCACGGCACGGATACGCGGAGTCATCGTTGCATCATCAGGCAACGGTGCGGACAGAGTGTTCAACGCGCGGGCAAGACGATATTCAAGATCAAAGAAGGCGCGCAGGTACAGGCGCTCACCATCGATGACGAGAGGAAAGGCCGTAGCCGCCAGGACGTGCGGCGTTTCCCCGGCTTCAATCGCCATGCCGCTGGCGAGCAGGACGCGCGAAGCTTCATCGGCGCTCACGCCCGTCAGCGCCGTAAACGGCAGGCAGACATGTCCGTCGCACGCGGCCAGAGCCAGTTCCCGTATCACATGCGTCAGCGTGTCGCCGGGCTGGCTCGTCCCCATGCGTTGCGCCCAGCGTTCGAGTTGGGCGGCAAGTCCTTCGGCAAGCCCTTCACGGGCAGCGCGCGCAGGAGGGACGGACAACGGCAGGCCAGATAAGCAGATCATCGAGCGGCCCCGGTACATTTACCTGCCAGCAGGGCATCGAGCGACTCGATGGTTTCCCTGGGCGCGCGGTAGCGGAAAACCCCGGCAGGAACGCCTTCCGTCCGCCAACCGGGGCGCACGCCGCGCACAAAGAGATAGAACGTACCGCCGACATGCCGTTCATAGTCGTAGCCCGGCAGGGTATGGCGCAAATACCGATGCAGGGCCACGGTATAGAGAAGGTGCTGGAGGTGATAACCGTGCTGTTTCATTGCCTTTTCCAGCGCCGCCGGAGCATAGGCGGACAGCGTGCCGCCGAGGTAATTGGTTTTCCAGTCGAGCACCCAGAAACGTTCCGCATGCTCGAACACGAGATCGATGTAACCCTTGAGATAGCCGGTAAGGTCGCGGGCAGCAAGTCGCAGTTCATCATAGCCGTGGGCGGAAAGCCAGTCGTTGAGCTTGCCGGTTTCCAGCCGGGACGAAGACAAGGTGAAACCGAATTCGGACAACCGCCGCGACAACGGCACCGTTTCCAGGCGCAAAGTGTCGTCCTCGTCGCCAAGAAGCGGCGTGGCAAGGACATCGGCAAGCAAGTTGGAAAGCATACGGGACAACGGAGCCTCCGCACGCAACGGGTGGGCTGTAAGCGCTCTGGCAATGGCGGCGGGATGCGTTTCGGGCCGGGTGAAGTCGATGGATTCGAGCATGTCATGCACGCAATCGCCCGCTGCCGCGCCGCGCGGAAATCGCAAAATGTCATCCTCCGGCACGGGTACGGCAGCGGGTTCCGGTGCGTCGACAGATTCATCGACTGGCGCGTGCGCATCGTGATCCCGCGCGGCCTCTTCGTGGATTGCTCCGGAGATGAGCGCGCTGTAACTGCCCATCCGCCAGCCTCCCGGCACGGCAGGCGGATGCGGCGCGAAGAACGCGGGCGTTGCTTCTCCCCAGGGCAGCGGTTCGCCTTCGCCGGAGGGCAAATCTTCCAGAACGATTGCGCCTTCGCTGCCGGCGGCAAGCGCACGCCAATCCGAGTCGATTTTATCCGGCGCGATTTCCGATTTTCGCCATTGCGCCGCGTCCTGCCCGGCTCCGGCCACCATCCAGTTGAGCAGGCTGCGGGCGCTTTCTTTCACGCTCACGCCCCTCCCTGCCCTCTTGCCGTAGCAACCGACCACGAGCACACAGCGATGAACGGCCCGCGTCAGCGCCACGTAGATGAGCCGCAGGGTTTCCGCGTCGCGCTCATTGTCGAGGCGCTCCTTGATGGTGTCGGCCTCTTCCGGCGCATGCCGCCAGTCCGCCACCTGTCCGCCCGCTTCGTCGTGCCAGAGGCGCATCGGCCCGGTCTGACCCTTCGGCGGCCGCCCATCGAAGAGGAACGGGCAAAATACGATGCCGTATTGCAGCCCCTTGGCACGATGGATCGTCACAATTTGCACCAGATTGCGGTCTGACTCCAGCCGCAGCAGGGCATTTTCCCCGCTGCCCTGCTCCGCGCGGTGGCGGGCGAGCGCCCGGAGCACTTCTGCGGGCGAATCCCTGCCGACCTCGTGTTGCAGGAGTTCGGCCAGATGAAGGAGGTTGGTCAGCCGCCGTTCGCCGTCTTCCAGGGCAAGAAGCCTCGCCGCGACTTGCGATTCGGCCATCCAGCGCCACAACATGAAGGCAAAACCGCGCCGTTGCCAGTCTTCGTGCCAACTGCTGAAACGTTCAAACTGCCGGACGAGATCATTATCGTCTTCGGCCAGTTTCGCCAGCGCGGCAGCATCCCAGTCCATCAGCACGGTGGCGAGCGCCGCCTTGCGCAGACGCTCACGCGCCGGATCGGCAATCGCGGCCAGAACCCGTTCCAGTTCTTCCGCCTCGAAGGAAGCGAAAACGCTTCTTTGCGAAAGTTCGACGCTGCCTATTCCCCTGTCTGCCAGTGCTTCCCGCATTCGGCTGCCCTGTTTGTGGCTGCGCACCAGCACCGCGAAATCGGCAGGCGCGAGCGCGCGTCCGCCGATGCTTGTTTCTCCTCGCCTGCCCGCCGCAAGCAGGCGGGCAATCTCCGCTGCGCTTGCCGCCGCAGCGCGTGCAAATGCCGCCTCCCGCGGCAATGGCTCGCCGTCATCCCCGCACGGAATGCGCCACAACTGCAAGGCGGCGCCGTGTTCGAGCAGTTGCCGGGATTCATCGGCCCGCACTGTCCGAAAATCGAGTCCTTTTTCCATGAATACGTGCGGATTGGCGCCGAAGAGCCGATTGCAGGCCGCAACCAGTTTCGGGGTCGACCGGCGATTGAATCCCAGGGTGTAATGCGCATCGGCCAGCCCGCGCGCGCCGAGGTAAGTTTGCAGGTCGGCTCCGCGAAAGCTGTAGATTGCCTGTTTGGGGTCGCCAACGAGGAAGAGGCTGCCGTGGCGATGTTCATTCGCGTAAATGCTCTGGAAAATCGCCAGTTGCAACGGATCGGTATCCTGGAATTCGTCGATCAGCGCCACCGGGTAGCGAGCGTGCAGGGCCGCTGCAAGCCAGGGGCGGCGGACAATCGCTTCACGGGCGTTCCACAGGATATCGTCGTAGCTGATGCTCCGTTCAGCCTGCTTGCGTAATCGCAACGCGGTTCCGGCAGTTTCAATGAAGCGGCGCAAGTACCGGCGGCGTTCCATTTCCAGTTTTGCATCGAGTTGGTCGCGCGCATCGAGCAGGTTTTGCGCGGCTTCGAAGAAGGGATGATCGGGCGCTACGCGCCCCTTGTTCACCTTCTCCGCCAGCGTGACGGCACCGAAAAGGGAACGTTTATCTTTGTTTGAATTGACTTTGTAGCGCACGTCGTTCGCCATCAGCCATTCCGACCACTGCCCGGACGCGGTTTCGATGGCATCGGCACGATAGCTGTTTTTTTTCAACCCGCCTCGGTTCAGCGCATCGTCAATCACCTGCCGGGGCGCCCTGCCGTCGTCCCAGAGGCGGCGGGCTTCGTCATAGGCGCTGTCGACCTTCTCGCATGCTCTCAGGAATGAAGATTCCCTGTCATCCGCCGTTTCTTCATCCCAACGTGCTTCTGCCAATGGACGCGCCTGTGCCTGCCTGAGCCATTCGGCCCAGCGTTCGGGGCTGTCGCCGCAGTCCAGCAGGTAATCGGCGAACACCGCTTCCGCGCCCGCAAGTTCGCGCCGCCAGAAATCCCTCGCCACATCGAGACGCAGGCTGCTGTCATCCTCGCTGACTTCAAACGCCTGGGACAGACCGGCGGAAAAAGATGCGTCGGCAAGCGCGCGCTGACAAAAGCCGTGGATGGTGAAAATGGCCGCTTCATCGAACGAGGCCAGCGCGTCACGCAACCGCCGCTCCATTTCTTTTTCATCCACTCCGGCGGATCGCGCAGCGGCAAGCAGGGATGTGGTGAAAGCATCCTCTCCTGCCCCGCCGCCTTCGAGCGAGCGCAAGGCAGCAAAGATGCACGCCCGGATGCGGGCGGAGAGTTCGGCGGTTGCGGCACGGGTAAACGTCACCACCAGCAGGCGGCTGACCGGCAAATCCTCTTCAAGCAGTTGCCGCAGATAAAGCCCGCAGATACTCCAGGTCTTGCCTGTGCCCGCCGAAGCCTCTATCAGCGTGATACCGTCGAGCGGGCAGGTAAAAACATCGAGTTCATCCATGCGATTCATCTGCCCGGCGGTTTCAGCGCTCTCCGAAACTCCCCATCGCCTCGCCCATTTTGATCGGCTTTCCCGGCATCCAGCCTGACGCGAAACGCACGTTCGGGCGAGCGAAGAGAGCCACCACGGTCGAGCCGAGTCTGAAACGCCCCATCTCCGCTCCCTGTGCCAGTTTGACGATATCGCCCTCGTAATTCCAGAGACTCACCCGGCGACCACGCGGCCGCTTCACCACGCCGTGCCAGACGGTTTCCACGCTGCCAACGATGACTGCGCCGACGAGCACCAGCGCAAACGGCCCCTGCTCCGACTCGAACACACACACCACCCGTTCGTTGCGAGCGAATAAACCCGGTATCTTGCGCGCCATCAGCGGTTTGACCGCAAAAAGGCTCCCCGGCACATGGATCATGCGAACGAGCCGTCCGGCGCAAGGCATGTGAATACGGTGATAGTCGCGCGGACTCAGGTAAAGCGTGGCAAAACTGCCGTTCTCGAACTTCTTCGCCCAATCGGCATCGCCGCCGAGAAGAGCGTGGACCGAGTAATGGTGCCCCTTGGCCTGAAAAATCTGCTCACCCGCAATGGCGCCGCACTCGCTGATGGCGCCATCAACCGGGCAAACGAGATCGGCCTCGGCAAGCGGTCGCGCGCCGGGGCGCAGTTCGCGGGTGAAAAAATCGTTGAAATTCTCATAGGCAAGCAAATCCGGTTCAGCCGCTTCGCTCATATCGACGCCATAACGCCGCGCGAACGCGGCAATGGCCGCACTCGTGGCCGCTCCACCCTTCCAGTTTGCAAACCAGCCCGCCAGGCGGTTCAGCATCCGTTTGGGCAACAGGTATTGGAGCAGGACAGCAAAAAAATCGGACATGAATCAACCCCGAAAATGGAATAAGGTAATTCCGGGTACACAGCAACTAAATCTTCTGGTCTATCCCGGCTTGCTTGAGGATGCCGTTTGCCGTGTGTCGAGAACTCACTGTAACGGAGATCGTGACGGGAATTTTTGTGATTGGGCTGTACCAGATTTCATGACTTCCCTTTGCCTGCCGGGTAAGCGTACAGCCATGATTGCGCAAAATGGCGCACAACTGCGCATAGTATCCACTGCCCATCCGCTACAACGCCAGCAACTCAGCAACGCTATCGACGTGACTGAATCGCAGGCGCAAATCTGCCGGACTAATGGACAAATTGTTTGCCTCGATCACATCCGGCACAACTTCCCATACGCGGGCAACCAGCCCCTCATAGGTCTCATGCTCTGTCACAAGATGGAGCGCGTCGCATTCCGCCACCCACATTGTGCGGTCATCCTTGTCCTGCGCAATGGCGTGCGTGACCTCTACGTCGAAGGTGACAGGCTTGGAGATGGAAGCAATATTGTTCATGCGCCCACTGTAGTAGCCCGACCTTTCAGCGTCAACACCACGCACGCGCGCGCGAGCCAGTGCCGTGATTTCCTTCCCCTTAACGTCGCCACCGAAGCGGTTATGCTTCAGGCTGTTGCCAGTTCTCGCAGCGCGTCAGGATATCGCACCGCCACGGCCAGCAGCGTCTTTGCCGCGCCAGAAGGTTGGCGGCGTCCTTGCTCCCAGTCCTGCAAGGTGCGCTTTGATACACCCATGAGAGCCGCAAACTGCGCCTGTGACAGCGCCGTCGTTGCACGCGCCTCTGAAACCGATGAATACATCACTGTACCGCGCCCGGCCTTGACATCTCGCACAGCCTGCAACAGTTCCGCGCCAATATTGCGCCTGGCGTCACGTTCGGCCAGCGCCTTGTCAGTCATCTTCGTTTTCATCCCCGAACTCCTTTGCCAGTTGGCGCAAGATATGCGCCGGAATGTTATCAACCGCGCTCTTGCCCTAAATGGTCAAGACCACGATCACGCCTTTCTTCAGGCGCGTGGTGTAAATCACGCGCACACCGCCGCTTTTGCCCTTGCCCTTGCCCTTGCCCTTGCCCTCGATACCCTGGCGTATTTTGCGGCAACCGCCGGAACCGGGAACGACAACGCCAGCCTTCGGGTTGTCCGCGAGAAAAGCGGCAAACTCACCGCGCTCATCCTCTGTCCAGTAATCCGGCCAGTACCTGGTGAAAATCGGCGATTCGATAATCGTGTACATGCCTCGAATTATACGGCATTGCCGTATATTGTCAACCCACTGTAAGCCGCGTTGCTAGTGGTGTTACATAAAAGGCCTCATAATTCGCAGCATTTCCGTTCGGAACATTTAATTGTGGACGAAGTCCTTCTTGTCATCACTACCCTACCCGACCGGGCAAGCGCGGACGCGCTGGCCGCGCGGCTCGTCGAGGAACATCTCGCAGCATGCGTCAATATCCTCGCACCGTGCGAGTCGGTGTATCGCTGGCAGGGCACAGTCGAGACTGCCAGCGAAATACCCTTGCTCATCAAGACCACCCGCGCCAATTATCCGGCGCTCGAAACAGCGGTGCAAACCCTGCACCCCTACGAAATCCCGGAACTGATTGCGCTGCCTGTTACGCACGGACTGCCCGCTTACCTTGACTGGGTGATTGCTTCAGTTAGGATGCCGGATCTACCGCCTTCCGCTATCGCCTGACTTTGGTTCGCCTCATGCAGATTTTTTGCCGCCCGGTCGTTTTCGTTTTCGCATGCCTGCTGGCGCTTTGCGCGCCGTGCGCCCAGGCCAGCGAGCCGCTTCCCGCAGAACAGGCTTTTGCCATGCGCGCGCGCGCAGTCAGCCCCGATACGGTAGAAATCCTCTTTGAAATCGCGCCTGACTATTACCTTTACGGCGAGCGTTTTGCGTTTGAAGCGAACCCTGCCGAGGTCGTCCTCGGTCACGCCGACCGACCGACCGGCGAGGTCAAGGACGATCCCATTTTCGGAGAAGTCGAAACCCACCACGGCCAGTTGCGCATACGCCTGCCGGTCAGCGCGCCGCCGGGGGTCGAGCGATTCACCCTGGCCGTGACGAGCCAGGGCTGCTGGGAAGGCGGCGTCTGCTATCCGCCCACGGTGCAGCGCGTCGATATCGATCTGGTCACGCTCGCGGAAAATCGCAGCAACGACGGCAACGCTGCAACCGGCGACGACAGCGGACGGCTGGCCGGATTGCTCTCTTCTGCCAGCGCGCCGCTGGCGCTTGCCATTTTCTTCGGACTCGGTTTGTTGCTGACGTTTACGCCCTGCGTTTTTCCGATGATCCCGATTCTGTCCAGCATCATCGTCGGCACGAGCGTGTCACGCGCCCGTGCGCTGGCACTCTCCATTGCCTACGTACTTGGCATGGCGGCGGTCTATGCCCTGATGGGTGTCGTTGCCGGACTGGCAGGATCCCAGTTCTCGGCCGCGTTGCAAACCACCTGGGTTCGATTGGTTTTTGCCCTGCTTTTTGTGCTGCTGGCGTTATCGATGTTCGGCTTTTTTGAACTGCGATTGCCGACAGCGCTGCAAAGCCGCCTCACCGATGCCGTCAACCGCAAAAAAAGCGGCCATATCGGCGCCGTGGCGCTGATGGGCGCAATCTCCGCGATCATCGTCAGCCCATGCGTTACGGCTCCACTGGCGGGGGCGCTGCTCTACATTGCCAATACCGGCGATGCGGTGCTGGGCGGACTGGCGCTTTTCACGCTCGCGCTGGGTATGGGCGTGCCGCTTATCATCGTGGCGCTGGCGGCACACTCGGCACTACCCAGGGCCGGGGCATGGATGGAGGAAATCCGCAAAGCAATGGGCGTACTGCTGCTGGCGGTGGCGCTATGGATTGCCTCGCCGGGGTTGCCGGGACTCGTGGTCATGCTCGGCTGGGCGGCGTTGCTGCTGTTTCCGGGGACATACCTTGTGTTTCATACCGGCGGCCGATGGTTCCGGAAAGGCGCAGGCATCGTTCTGCTCGTCGGCGGCGCAGCCGTCCTGGTGGGCGCGCTTGCCGGGTCGCGCGATCCGCTCCAGCCGTTCGACGTTTTCCAAGCACGTCCCGGCGCAGCCGCCTTGCCCGGTTTCGAGAACATTGGCTCAGAAGCAGAACTCGACGACCGGCTGAAAACTACCGACCGACCGGTTCTTCTCGTTTTTTACGCCGACTGGTGCTCCGAGTGCAAAAAGATGGAACGCGATACCTTCAGCAATCCGGACGTGGCTGCGCGGATGGCGCGAATGCGGTTGCTGCGTGTCGACGTCACTGCCAACAATGACTCGCACAAGGCACTGCTCAAGCGTTTCAATCTTTTCGGTCCTCCCGGCATCGTTTTTTTCGATGCGAACGGGCAGTTGAATAATGGTCTGCGTGTGGTAGGGTTTAAATCCGCCAGCGAATTCTCTGCCCTGCTTGATCGCGCGTTCCAGCCGCTTTCGGCCTATAATTGATCTTTTCTATCCCGGCATATTCCTATGTTCTCCGGTATCGTGGCCGCAGTCGGCTGTATCGAACAAATCGAACCCCTGGGCGACGGCCTGCGTCTCACCGTAGACACCGGCGTGCTCGATCTCGACGGTGTTTCTCTCGGCGACAGCATTGCCGTCAGTGGTGTGTGTCTGACCGTCATCTCATTTGACGGCAACCGGGTGAAATTCGACGTTTCGCGCGAAACCCTCAACTGCTCGGTCGGGCTGGATCACACCGGTAGCATGGTCAATCTCGAAAAGGCGCTCGCTCTCAATGGGCTTATCGGCGGCCATCTGGTCACGGGCCACGTGGACGGCATCGGCGAAATCATGAATTTCGCGCCCCTGGCCGAGAGTTTCGAACTGATCCTGCGCGCGCCGGACGCCATTGCGGGCTACATTGCGCGCAAAGGTTCCGTCACCGTCAACGGCGTGAGCCTGACGGTCAACGATGTTCGCGGGAACGATTTTTCGATCAATCTGATCCCGCACACGATTACCGTCACCAACTTCAAGCATCTGAAAACGGGCGACAAGGTCAATCTCGAAATCGACCTCATTGCCCGCTATGTCGAACGCATGATGACCTGGCGCGAAGAACAGGGCGCGAAAGACGCCGGTTGAATTTCTCGCGCCTGCCCCTGGCATCGCCCCAAACCATTCAAAGACGACAAATGAGCGCGCAAATCCATAACATTCCGGTGCAGGCGAGCGCCCTGTCTCCGATTTCCGAGATCATCGATGAAATCAAGGCCGGGCGCATCGTCATCCTCGTCGACGAGGAAGACCGCGAGAACGAAGGCGACCTGGTGATGGCCGCCGAATTCGTCACCCCGGAAGCCGTCAATTTCATGGTCACGCACGGGCGCGGCCTCGTTTGCCTGACGCTGACCACTGAGCGTTGCGAGCAACTGGGCCTCGAACAGATGGTCAGGAACAACCGCACACAGTACGGCACGGCCTTTACCGCGTCCATCGAAGCCGCTACCGGGGTGACGACCGGCATTTCGGCTTACGACCGCGCCCGGACGATCCAGGTGGCCGTTGCTCGCCATGCCAGACCGGAAGACATCGTGATGCCCGGTCACGTCTTTCCGCTCACCGCTCAGAAGGGCGGCGTGCTGATCCGCGCCGGTCACACCGAGGCCGGTTGCGACCTCGCCCAGCTTGCCGGGCTGGAACCGGCGGCAGTAATCTGCGAAATACTCAGGGAAGACGGCACGATGGCACGCTTGCCCGATCTGGTCGAATTCGCCCAAAAACACAAACTCAAGATCGGGGCCATCCGCGATCTCATCGAGTATCGCGCCGCCAACGAACAATTGGTCGAACGCATCCTCGACAAGGAAATCGGTACGCCCTACGGGCAATTCCGCCTCGCGGCCTTCCGCGACAAAACCTCGGACGATGTACACTTTGCGGTCTATCACGGCGATATTCGCCCGGAAGTCGAGACCTTCGTCCGCGTGCACGAATCTGTTTCCTTTGTCGATTTTCTCAATTCCGACCCCGGCGGACACACTTTCCCGCTTCATCAGGCGCTCATGGAATTGGCCGAAGCCGAAGCGGGCGTGGCCGTGCTTTTATATCGGCCACAAAGCGGACAGGAATTGCTCGACCGGCTCCTTGGCAACGGCACGCCGCAGGCGCGCTGGGACGCAAGGCTTTCCGGTGTTGGCGCGCAAATCCTGCGCAGCCTCAAAGTCGGCAAGATGCGCGTACTGTCCAGCCCGCGCAAGATCCCCAATATGTCCGGATTCGGGCTTGAGATCACCGGCTTTCTTGCGCGCCTGGAACCTGACGGCAATCGGGACGCCCTGCCCGCCTTCCACCCAGCCGATTCCCGCCAACCCGATTGACCCTGCTCTTTTCACGACATCATGTCACGCTACAAAGACATCACAGAATACGACATCAACCTCGACGGCCAGGGACTGCGCATCGGCGTGGTCATGAGCCGCTTCAACCCGGACGTGGGTGAAGGGCTGCTTTCAGCCTGCATCGAAGAATTGCGCGCCCTCGG
>JAITMK010000037.1 GCA_031277415.1 Azoarcus sp. | reverse complement strand
CGTAAAGAAGGTCGCGAAGAAGGGCTACAGAAAGGCCTTGAGAAAGGACGTGAAGAAGGGATCGAGAAAGGGATTGAAAAAGGACTCCAGAAAGGCCGCGAAGAAGGGCGCGAAGAAGGACTTCTCTCCGTTGCCACTGCCGCTTTGAAAAAGAATCTGCCCATCGAAGACATCATGGCGCTGACAGGGCTTTCCAGAGAGAAAATCCTGTCGCTGCCGCACGAGGAAACAACTGCGCCGTAAGGGCGTTGCACGTAACGCTCTTACCAACATTGGCGCATCTTTAGCGTACCTCTGCTTTCCCCTGCATCCACTGTTTGTCATCCTGCTTGATACCGCAGGATCCACGCGGCGCTTGGATTTTGCGGCCTCGCTTCGCACCGCGCAGGCTCTTGCCGTCGATGGCTACATGGCCCAACGTAGGCAGCCTTCGCCGACCCCCAGGGCAAACATCGTGGCGAACACCTTCGGGTCAAGCAGACGAAACACCCGGTTGAATCGGTCCAAAAAACCAGAGTGGACGACTTTTTGGCCCGGCCTACAAGCCCTTCCGGGAAATGAGACGCGTCGAATGCAAAAATAAACATGTCAAATAGGTACAATCGCCCTGCGGCTTTCAGGACGGGGGGACTCAAAAAAAGCTTCTGCTATCTATATAGTTTCCGCCATATATTTGTGCATTTTGTTACTCATATAATTCATTTTTTATGGTGTTTACCCTCTTTAAGTTACAAATTTTGCGTTATTTGTTTTTTCGAATTGCAATCAAAATAAATAAATGTATATGCAACATGCTTATTGTAGCATAATAACCTTTGCCAACCCTTTATGATCGATGTCCATATTCGGTAAAAAGTCACATAAACACATATACACATATTAAAACAACGGTATAGCGGCTCATACTAGGAAATATGCAAATCAACGTTCAGTGGTTCCCAAGTTGTCCCCGCGAGAGGTTTCATGAGCCCGTTTCCCTGTCACTTCAATAGAAAAATATCCCAATACAACCCGTCCACCATGCGGCATTCTCCATTCATACCAAAGCAATGCTCAGATTGAACTCATTCCGGACTCGTATGATCAGTTGGGGCGCATTAATAGCCGCTGTCGTCCTGATTTCCATGCTGTCCATCAATCTGCGTTCAATTGAAGAACAGATCGACCATCAGATAGAAACACGGATTGAATACACCCGTAATGTCTATCAAACGGCGCTCAGCACTCTACTGGTTGAATCGGACCATGCGACCCTGCACAACATTATCAAAACCTGGAGAGAATCCGGCGATATCTCCTACCTCGTCATCATGGACGCCAACGGCAACCGCATGGCGTCGACAGGGCTGACAGACGACGCATCACTGCCCTTGCCCGGCAAGGCAGATTCTGTCTACCACGTCCGTTTCGATGTCATCAGATCCGGCCACCATTTCGGTTCGGTGCAATACGGCATGCTGATCGATGACCCCGGTACCACCCGGGACAAATTGATCCTCTATAACATCGTCGCCGCCCTGACCGGAATAGGCTTGGCAAGCATTTTGCTGATACTTTTTTCACATTATGTCGTCAAACCCCTGATCAACCTTTCCAACGCTGCTGAACACATCACTTCCGGTGATTACGACGTACAACTTGAAAACACCGGCGTATCGGAACTCGACAGCCTGGTGAAGCATTTCAGAGCCATGGCTTTGACGGTAAGCAGCAAAATTTCAATGCTCGAATGGCAGGCGCGGCACGACGCGCTGACCAGTGTTTTCAACCGTCGCGCATTTGAACAGCATATTTCGGAATTGCTCGACAACCCGGAGGTTACCGACGTCACCATGCTCTACATCGACCTCGATCAGTTCAAGGCCATCAACGACAATTGCGGCCATAGCGCAGGCGACATTCTGTTGACCCGCGTAGCTCATCTGCTCGAATCGCGCCTGAACAATGCCTTCGTAGCCCGCATCGGTGGCGATGAGTTTGGCGCGATCATGACCCTGAGCAACGATCAGGACATTCAGAAAATGGCGCGACTCATCATCGAGGGCATTTCGAACATCCATTTTGAATGGGAAGGTCAAAGCTACCACGTCGGAGCCAGCGTCGGCGTTGCTTCCAGCAGATCTCTTGAAACCCGTTCGATCAAGGAACTGATGATTGCCGCCGATACCGCCTGCTTCGGCGCAAAAGAACTTGGCCGCAACCGCATTCAGATTTATCACCCCAACGACGATTATTTTCGCCAGCGCCGCGAGGAATTACATAGCGTCGCACAACTCGACAATATGCTGGCCCAGAATCGTTTCGCGCTCCATTTTCAGCGTTTTTCCCCGCTGGCCGGAGACCGCCCATCGCACGCCGAAATCCTGCTGCGGGTGCGAAATACCGAAGGTGGTTTCGACGTTCCCATGAAATACATTAACGCCGCAGAACGGTATAACCTGATGCCGCGCATCGACCATTGGGTTATCGAAAGCGCCTGCCGACAAATCGCGCAATGGGAAAAAGACAAGTTCGAAACCGGTATCGAGTGTTTCAGCATCAACGTTTCCGGCGCGAGCCTCTCCGACGAACATTTCCCGGATTTCGTCCTCAACCAGATCCAGTTCTGCAACATTTCTCCAAAAAAACTCTGTTTTGAAATTACCGAAAGCAGCGCAATTGCCAATCTCAAACCGGCATTGCATTTCATCGAGAGCGTGCGCCGGGCAGGCGCAACCGTGGCGCTCGATGATTTCGGCAGCGGCCTGTCGTCATTCGGTTATCTCAAGCGTTTTCAGGCCGATCTTCTGAAAATCGACGGGATGTTCATTTCCAATATCGATACCGATTCGGCCAACTTTGCCACGGTCAAGGCCATTGTCACCCTGGCGCGCGCCCACGGCCTGCGCACTGTGGCCGAATTCGTACATAACAACAGCATTCTCCAGGTCATCCGCGAAATCGGAGTCGACTACGCGCAAGGTTTTCACTGCCATGCGCCGGAGCCGCTCGACACTCTGCCGTGCGACGCGCCCACACCCCGGGCAGGAAACATCGTCCTATAATGCGCGGCTGCCATTCCTCTCCTGGAAGACGCCGTGAGCACGCCATTATTTGAATCCTCCATCCAAAGTCTGCCGCTCCTCGGGCGCGGCAAAGTCCGCGACATCTACGCCGTCGACAGCGACAAGCTGTTGATCGTCACGAGTGACCGCCTGTCGGCCTTCGATGTCATCCTGCCCGACCCGATTCCGGACAAAGGCCGGGTGTTGACCGCAATGGCCGGTTTCTGGTTTGCCCGGCTCGGCCATATCGTCCCCAACCAGATCACCGGCATCGACCCGGAAACCGTCGTGGATGCCGGCGAGCGCGAACAGGTACGCGACCGTGCGCTGGTGGTCAAGCGCCTCAAACCCCTGCCCATCGAAGCCGTGGTACGCGGCTACGTGATCGGCTCCGGCTGGAAGGATTACCAGGCAAGCGGCGCGATTTGCGGCATCACCCTGCCGCCGGGGCTGCGTCAGGCAGCAAAACTGCCACAACCGATCTTCACCCCGGCCACCAAGGCCGAAGTCGGCGACCACGACGAGAACATCTCGTTCGAGCGCGCCCGCGCCATTTGCGCGGAAGTCATCGGCCCTCACGGCGCGGCGCTGGCCGAACAGGCGCGCGATGCGTCCATTGCCCTGTACCGCGAAGCCGCCGACTACGCTGCCAAATGCGGCATCCTCATAGCCGACACCAAGTTCGAATTCGGCGTCGATGAAGCCGGTACGCTGCACCTGATCGACGAAGCGCTCACGCCCGATTCCTCACGCTTCTGGCCGCAGTCCGAGTACCGCGAAGGCATCAGCCCGCCCTCGTTCGACAAACAATACGTGCGCGATTACCTCGAAACCCTCGACTGGAACAAAAAAGCCCCCGCCCCCCGGCTGCCCGAAGAAGTCATCGCCCGAACTGCCGACAAATACCGCGAGGCTTATACGAGGCTTACCCAGAACTGAAGATACGCCGGGCTTTGGTTTCAACAATGAGTGCGCCCGACCCATAAAGGAAAAAATGCTCAAAATTTGCCGACTGTTGATGACAGGAATAGTCGCATCGATGTTGACCGCATCTCCCTTGGCGGTTTATGGAGATGATATTTCTTCGCCGCCGGAAGCATCCCAGACAAATACAGGCTCACAAGAAAATTCCGCCGAAGAGCTGGAACAATATCGGCAAGCGGCGGATCAAGGAAACGCGCATGAGCGATACGCCCTTAGGGTACTTAAAGGCATGCGTGCTATGGATACCGCCAGAAAGGTCGCAGCAGGACAGGAAGAAAGATCAGATGCGGGAGAGAACTCCCGGAACCTCGTCGTCTCGGAAGAGGCCATCCGGAACCTCGTCAGAAAACATAGCTCGCCACCTCGGGAAGAGGAAAAATGGTATGATAAAGCAATAAAAATGCTAGCACCGCTTCCTTTGGTATTCATAATAGCAGTGGTGGTATGGGCATATTATTTAGGCAAAAAGGAGGAGGACGAAGATCAAAAATGGTGCCAACTTGCGGCGGAATATGGAGATGCTGACGCGCAGAACAGACTTGGGGTGAAATATGCAAAAGGCGATGGTTTTAAAAAGGATGACGTAGAAGCAGCGAAGTGGTTCAGTTTGGCGGCGGAACAGAATTGGATGTTTGCGCAAACCAACCTTGGAAAAATGTATGCCGCAGGCCGTGGCGTAGCGCAGGATGATGCGCAAGCGGTGAAGTGGTACAGAAAGGCGGCAGAACAAGGCGATGCAGAAGCGCAAGTCTCCCTTGGGAGGATGTATGCAACAGGTCGGGGCATCAAACGAAATTATGCCGATGCAATAAACTGGCTTGAAAAATCAGTGGAACAAAGACGCTTGGAGTGGATGTCTTCGGAATCGGTATCGATGTATTTGTACTCAGCGGAATACATCGAGAAAGCAGAAAACGAAGTAGGAGAAAATTTAGAAGAAGATTTCGCGGAGGCAATTAAATGGTATGGAGAAGCGGCAGAGCAAGGAGATGAAGAAACGCAAGTTACCCTTGGAAAAATATACGCTGAGAATCTAGGCGTCATCAAAGGGACCTATTCTAGCATCACGCCGAATGAAGAAAAAGCGTTGGAGTACCTCAGATTGGCAGCGGAACAAGGAAACGCAGAGGCGCAATATTACATTGGAATAGTACATAGCAACTTGAATGCGCGCGAGATATATATCGATGGAGACAAAATGATGTGGAAAGCAGCGGACCAGGGATACGCTCCAGCGCAATTCCACCTTGGACAAACATGTATACGTAATAAAGAAAAAGCAATGCAGTGGATAAAATTGGCAGCGGAACAGGGATACGCTCCGGCTCAATTCCACCTTGGGGAAATGTATACGGGTTACACAGGGGTCGAGCAAAATGAAGCTGAAGCAGAAGGATTGAAGTGGCTCAGATTGGCGGCGGAACAAGGAAATGTGGAGGCACAAGCCAGCCTCGGATTGGTTTATTTAGAAGAAGAAGGCTGCTACCACATCGAACAGGATTACGTTGAGGCCGCAAAGTGGAACAGAAAAGCGGCAGAAAAAGGAGATATATTTGCATCATTGCATCTTGGAGAAATGTATGCCAAAGGCCAGGGCGTATCACAGGACAAAGCAGAAGCAACAAAGTGGCTTATGAAAGCAGCATTGAACTTGAAGGAAGCACGAAAACTCCTCCAGACGATGGAAAAATAGATTTACATGCAAAAGTTCTGACTCCCCCCTCCCCCCACTCTCTCACCCTCTCAAAATGTCACATCCTACCCAACCCAACCCCCTACTCGACTTCTCCGGCCTGCCCCGATTCGGCGACATTCGCCCGGAGCATGTCACCCCCGCGATTCGTTCCCTGCTCACCGAATACGGCGCACTGATCGAGCGGCTTACTGCCGATCCCGCACCGCCCACCTGGGACGGATTCATCGTACCGATGTTCGACACCGGCGAGCGTCTGAGCCGCGCCTGGGGCATCGTCGGCCACCTGCATGGCGTGCTGGACATTGCCCCCTGGCGCGAGGCATATAACGCCATGTTGCCGGAAGTTGCCGGTTTCTACGCCGAACTGGGTCAGAACATCGCTCTTTTCCGCAAGTACAAGGCGCTTGCCGCAAGCCCGGAATACCCGGCATTGAACCCGGTACGCCACCGTATCATCGACCGCGAAATCCGCGATTTCCGCCTTTCCGGCGCTGAACTGCCGGAAGAAGCCAAACCGCGCTTCAAGGCCATACAGGAAGAGCTTTCCGGCTTGGCGGCAAAATTCTCCGAAAACCTGCTCGACGCCACCAACGCCTATGCCGAATGGATCACCGACGAAGCAGGGCTTGCGGGCATCCCCCCGGATGTCTGTGCCGCCGCCCGTGCAGCAGCGGAAAAAGACGGCAAGCCCGGCTGGAAATTCACCTTGCAGCAGCCTTCCTGGCTGCCGGTGATGCAATACGCCGATGATCGCGCCCTGCGCGCACGCATGTACCGCGCCAACGCCACCCGCGCTTCGGAGTTCACCGGCACCGAAAGCAGTGACGACAAAGCAAAATGGAACAACGGCCCGCTGATCGGCCGCATCCTCGCCCTGCGCGCCGAAGAAGCGGCGCACCTCGGCTACCGCAGCTACGCCGACGTCTCACTCGTCCCGAAAATGGCAGATTCCCCCGAACAGGCGCTTGCCTTCCTGCGCGAACTCGGGGCCAAGGCAAAACCTTTCGCCGAACGCGACCTTGCCGAACTGAAAACCTTTGCCCGCGAAGAACTCGGACTTGATTCGCTGGAGCCGTGGGACATTGCCTGGGCGTCGGAAAAACTGCGGGTGAACCGCTACGCCTACTCCGACCAGGAAGTCAAACAATACTTCCCCGAACCCCGCGTGCTGGATGGTCTTTTTGCCGTCATTCGTCAGCTTTACGGCGTTGAAATCACCGCCGACGAAGCGCCGGTCTGGCACGAGGATGTCCGCTTCTTCCGCATCGAAAAAAACGGCGAACTGATCGGTCAGTTCTATCTCGATCTGTACGCCCGCGACACCAAGCGCGGCGGCGCATGGATGGATTCCGCCCGCAGCCGCAGCAAAAACGCCTCCGGCCTCACCACTCCCATCGCCTGGCTCGCGTGCAACTTTCCCGGCCCCGTCAATGGCAAACCCGCCACCTTCACTCACGACGACGTTCTCACCCTCTTCCATGAAACCGGCCACGGACTCCACCACCTGCTGACCCGTGCCGATGAACTGGCCGTCTCCGGCATTAACGGCGTGGAATGGGATGCCGTCGAACTTCCCAGCCAGTTCATGGAAAATTTCTGCTGGGAATGGGATGTGCTTTCGATGATGACCGCGCACATCGACACCTCTGAACCGCTCCCGCGCGCGCTCTACGACAAAATGATTGCCGCGCGCAACTTCCAGAGCGGCATGCAGACCGTGCGCCAGATCGAATTTTCCCTGTTCGACCTGCTTCTGCACAGCGACGCGACGAACGCCGCCAGGGAGGTACCCATCGAGCAGGTACTGGCGCTCCTCGATGAGGTCCGGCGCGAAGTCGCCGTGCTGTTCCCCCCGCCCTGGCATCGGTTCCCGCACAGCTTTGCGCACATCTTCGCGGGCGGCTACGCGGCAGGCTATTACAGCTACAAATGGGCCGAAGTGCTCTCCGCCGATGCCTTCGCCGCCTTTGAAGAAGCCGCAGACAATCAAACCCCCGACGCCGCGCGGCGCAGCCTGCTCGATCCGGCCACCGGCGAACGCTTCTGGCGCGAAATCCTCGCCGTCGGCAGCAGCCGCCCCGCAATCGAATCCTTCATCGCCTTCCGGGGCCGCCCACCGTCAGTGGATGCGCTGCTGCGCCACAGCGGCATGACGGATGCTTGAAGCAGCTTCGGCTTATACCTGAACCGTAGGGGCGAATAATTATTCGCCCCTACCTCGCCATTCCCGCAAGCCTCCACTCATCAGTGGAATGACAAAAAAAACGCCGAACATGCACGGCCTCGTAGGGGCGTTGCGTGCAACGCCCTCGCAAAACCCCACCGCATGTTGGTAAATGCAAGGGCGTTGCACGCAACGCTCCTACAGAATGCATCACCACCTTGAAGAGCAGGAATTCACAAAAATCCGGGCAACCCTGTTCATGTTGTGCACGACTAGACAAAAACCGCTCTAAACACTCAAATCTAAAATGCCCTAGAAGAAGCTCACGGACGGCGGATTTCTATCTTGCGGATGCGATGGTTATGGGCGTCCGCCACATAGAGGTTACCCGCTACATCTATCGCAATGTTGACAGGGTAGTTAAACTTTGCGGCGCTTCCAATGCCATCGGCAAAACCTTCCTCGCCACCGGCAAGCGTGCTGACCTCTCCTGCCGGGGTGACCTTGCGGATGCAATGGTTGTGGGTATCCGCTACATAGAGATTGCCCGCTGCATCTATCGCTATACCTTTAGGGTGGAGAAACTTTGCGGCGCTTCCAATACCATCGGCAAAACCTTCCCTGCCACCGGCAAGCGTGCTGACATCTCCCGCCGAGGTGATCTTGCGGATGCGGTTATTATGGCTGTCCGCTACATAGAGGTT
>JAITMK010000013.1 GCA_031277415.1 Azoarcus sp. | reverse complement strand
CCGGAATTTCATGCTGATCCGGGTGCAGCCTCGAAAACTGCGGCAGATCTTCGCGCAGGCGGCTTACAAGAGCCGCGCTGTAGGGGCGAATAATTATTCGCCCTTGCTACAGGGTTGTTTGTGGGCGAATAGTTATTCGCCCCTACAATACCCATGGCGGCTTGTTGCGTAGGAGTGACAGCCTGTTGTCCATGGGTTTGTACACACACGATCTGTGCGCGATTAAACGAAAAACGCTTTAATCCTGTATGTCCGGCGCGTCCTGGAATGCCGCCGTTTCGAGCAGTTGCGCGTGCGCGATGGCGTTTGCCGGGAGGTTGCCGCCGTCGTGTGGTGCGACGACCAGTGCGTCGGCGCAGGCCATGGATCGGATGTCGCCGCTGCTTTGTGATGCAGTAGGCGTTGCGACATAGGCTCCCGATGCGTCGCGGGAAAGTGTTGCACGAACGAATTCGACGCGACCCTGCCTGGATTTGACCGCTTGAGCCAATTGGACGGAAATCGTGCGGCGGAACAGGCGGCGATGACCCATGAGGCGGCGTAGCGCGGGCAGAACGAACTGCTCGAAGCAGACCATGCTGGAGACGGGATTGCCAGGCAGGCAGAAAACGAGGGTGCGGTTCAGGGTGCCGAACGCCACGGGATGACCGGGTCGCATTTTGACGCGCCAGAAGTGCATGGCGACTCCCAGGGTGGCAAGCGTGGGGCGCACATGGTCGTGGTCGCCGACGGAAGTTCCCCCGGAGATGAGCAGTACGTCGTATCCGAGCCCGCGCTTGAGGAAGTCAGCCAGTTCGTCCGGTTTGTCGCGGGCAATGCCGAGATGGACGGGTTCGATTCCCAGGGTTTGTACCTGCGCCATGAGCGCATGACTGTTCGAGTCGGGGATTTTGCGGGGATCGAACGGATCATCCAGGGCTTCGAGTTCGTCGCCATTCGACAGGATGGCAACGCGCGGTTTGCGAACGACTTTCACCATGGCCCGCTTGACCGTGGCCAATACGCCGACCGTGCCGGGAGTGATTTCTTCTCCGGGCTGGAGTACGACATCGCCCCGGCGCATGTTTTCGCCGCACAGGCGGATGTCTGTCGCGGGTTTGACGGGAACGGAAAATTCGACTTTGTCGTTTTCCAGCGGGCGGGTGTCTTCCACGCGGACGATGGTATCCGCGCCGGAAGGTAACTGCGCGCCCGTCATGATCCTGGCGCACTGGCCGGACTGAAGGGGAAGGCGAGGGGTGTCGCCCGCTTTGATGTCCTCGATGATTTGCAGTGTCCGGGGAAGTTCGGTGATGTCGGCGGCACGCACGGCATAACCGTCCATCGCGGAGACGTCGTAAGGCGGCAGATCGCGGTTGGCGCGAATCTCTTCGGCCAGCGCCCGGCCAAGCGCCTGCGCAAGCCCGACTTCTTCCGCATCCAGGGGGGTGATTCTGTCGAGGATGCAGGCTTGCGCTTCCGGGACGGACAAATCGGTGGCTTCGGAGGAGGCAATGGAGGTTTTCATGGAGTGTCAATTTCCAAAGTGTCGTAGCGCCTCGGCGGCGTCTTCCGGGGTGTCGAGATCGGCAAAACTGCGAAGTTCCATGTCGATGTCGGCCAGATGGTGTTCGTCGATACGGCAGATGTCCAGTTCCGGGAGTGCTGCAAACAGGCCGGGTTTTCCGGGGCGGGTCAGTACGGTGCGCAGAGTGGGCAGGGCCGAGACGGCGTAGAACGCCGTGAGCGGGTAGGGTTGTCCGTCGATGACGGGCACGACGGCCTGACGCCCGGCGCGGTGGGCGGCCAACCGTTCGATGACTTCCGGCAGCAGATAGGGCATGTCCGCAGCCACGGCAAAGACCCAGGGAGTCGTGCTGTGTTGCAGTCCCGCGCACAATCCGGCGAGTGGCCCGGCTTCGGGGATTTCGTCGCATACCTGTGGTGCATCGATGTCGTCGCGGGGATGCTGGACGCTGACCAGTATCGAGGAGAAAAGCGAGCGCATCAGGTCGAGCGTGCGTTGGAGCAGGCTTTGTCCGCCGATTTGCAGAAAAAGTTTGTCGCGGCCCATCCGCCGGGAATCGCCGCCCGCAAAAATCAGCGCCGTACAGTCCGCGATCATGGGCGGGCGGTATACCGGAGGAGGAAATCGGCCAGCGTTTCGAGATCGTCGAGCGTGAAATGCGGTAACTCCGGATAAACCTCGGGACAATCGGTTGCGATGGCGATCAGGCCGTCGCCGATTTCGCAACGCGGCGGTTTGCCGAGCGCGCGGCGCAGAATTTCGATCTTTGGGCCGGAGGCGTGCGAAAACCCTTCGGCCAGTACGATATCGGCTTCGCCCAGGAAACGTCTGGCGAGTTGCGTCGGCTCGCGCTCTTCGTCGGCATCTGCCACCAATTGCAGCGCGCTCGTGGTGACGAGCATGCTGAGGGCGGCTCCCGCATTCTTGTAGCGCCAACTGTCCTTGCCTTCGGTATCGAGTTGGACTTTGTGATGGGCGTGCTTGATGGTGGCAACGCGCAATCCCCGGCGGGTCAGTTCCGGGATGAGCCGTTCGATGAAGGTGGTTTTGCCGGAATTGGAATGGCCGACGAAGATAAAAACGGGAGGCGTCATGGTTTCTTGAGATTCAGGGATGTGGCGTTACCCAGGATTCGCCCTGGGGGGTGATTTCTTTTTTCCAGATCGGCGCGCGCGCCTTGAGTTCATCGATCAGCCAGCGGCAGGCGTCGAAGGCTTCGGCGCGGTGTTCCGCGCCCACAACGATGAGAACGATGTTCTCTCCCGCGCGCACCGTGCCCAGGCGGTGAACGATGCGTGCATCGATGAGGCCGAATCGCGCAATGGCTTCATCGCGAAGGGCAGACAGTTCGGCGTGCGCCATGTCGTGATAGGCCTCGAATGCGATTTCGCGGACTTCGATCTCTTCAGAAAAATCGCGCGCACAACCGAGAAAGGTGGCAATACCGCCGATGCGCTTCGAGTGCGCGCGCAGGGCGGCAACCTCCACGTCGAGAGAGAAGTCTTCCAGTTGCAGGCGAACCGCATCGTTCATTGAAACAGTCTCCGGTAAAACATTTGAAGCATTTCATCCTCCCGAGAAGGTGGACATGAAAACGATTTCGGCACCGTCGGCAAGCGGGGCGGTGTCTTGTTCACCGACGCGCCGACCATCGACCGCCACGACGGAAACGATCTCGAAGGCTTCGGGGTGGCGCGCCCGTAGTGTGTCGCGCACGTCCTGCCAGCGCAAGCCTTCCCGGAAATCCAGGCTGATCTGGCGTGAACCGGTGCGTTCAGCCACCGGGCCGAAAAAGAGCACGTTAATCATGCGATGTTTCTCCGACGGAGGCGTTGCGCCGCCATGTGCCGCTCTTGCCTCCGCTTTTTTCTTCCAGTTGAATGTTTTCGATGCGCATGCCCCGGTCGATGGCCTTGCACATGTCGTAAATGGTCAGCAAAGCCCCGGCGGTGGCGGTGAGGGCTTCCATCTCGACTCCGGTCGGGCCGGTACAGCGTGCCGTGACCCGGGTACGAATGCCGACGCAGCCTTCGGCATCCGGCGCGAGAATTTCGCTGAATTCGACCTCGACGCCGGACAGCGGCAGGGGGTGGCACATCGGGATCAGATCGGGGGTGTGTTTGGCGGCCATGACGGCCGCGACATCGGCGACGGCGAGCACGTTGCCCTTGGCAAGCGTGCCGGCGCGAATGCGTTCCAGGGTTGCCGGGCGCATGCGCAGGATGCCGCTTGCGGCAGCAAGCCGGTTGCCGTCCGGCTTGGCGGAGACGTCGACCATGCGGGCGCGGCCCGTGGCGGAAAAGTGGGTCAGGCTATCAGGTTCGTCCACGGGAGTTCCTTTTCTAGAGCGGCTTCGATTTAAACGGATACATCCTGGATCCCCGCCTTCGCGGGGATGACGCATTCTCAAATATCTTTCCCGTCATTCCCGCAGAGGCGGGAATCCAGAAAAATTCGGGTAGTTGATTCATGCCGTATTGGATTAAACAAAAACTGCTCTAGTGTCGCATCGGAAGCCGTTTCAGGGTCAGCCCCCGATATACGACATCTCTATTCTACCGGGTAGCGCCTCGGTCATTTCATGGCGCAGTTGAGAATAGCGATCAGTGCGGCAGTGCCAGGTGGCGGCGATGCGTTGCCGTAATGCTGTGTCGTCGTTGGATTTTGCGCGCAGGAGGGCGCGCAGATCGACGCCTTCGGTGGCGAAGAGGCAGGTGTAGAGCTTGCCATCCGTGGAGAGCCGCAGGCGGCTGCATGTGTGGCAGAACGCCTGTGTAACCGAAGAGATGACGCCGATTTCACCTCCGCCGTCCTGAAATACCCAGCGTTGCGCCACGCCGTCCGGGGAGTGGGGGTCGATGGGAATCAAGGGATGTTCGCGGTCGATTCGTGCCAGGATCTCGCTGCTCGTCACCACATCATCGAGCCGCCAGCCGTTGGTATTGCCGACGTCCATGTATTCGATGAAGCGCATGATGACGCCGGTGTGCCGGAAACGGCGAATCAGCGGCAGGATTTCGCTCTCGTTGACGCCACGCTTGATGACCGCGTTGACCTTGACTGGTACCAGCCCCACGGACTGTGCGGCATCGATGCCTTCAAGGACGGTTCCGGGCGAGACGCTGCTGCCGGTCATGTGGTGGAAGATGTTTTCATCCAGTGCGTCGAGGCTGATATTGAGCCGCATCAGACCCGCGTCTTTCAGGGCGCGGGCCTTTTTTGCCAACAGTGTGGCGTTGCTCGTCATGGCGAGTTCGATGGGTTTGCCATCGTCGTCATGCAGCCCGGCCAGCATTTCGATGAGCCGCTCGATGCCGTGCCGCAACAAGGGTTCTCCGCCGGAGAGGCGGATCTTGCGCACGCCCAGCGCAATGCATTGCCGGGCGGTACGGACGATTTCCTCGAAACTCAAAAGCTCCGCATGGCGCAGGAAAATGAAATCCCGTCCGAAAACCTCACCCGGCATGCAGTACGTGCAGCGCAGGTTGCAACGATCCGTGACAGAAATTCTCAGATCGCGCAGGGGCCGCTGTAGATTATCAAGGACAGAACACGCCTCTTTGCTGATCATGCATTAAATCATCCTGCGAATAGGCTTTTCCGGGCGGGTGTCCGTTTATTCCGGCGCGCTATCAGGTGGCGGTGCGGTATCTGGCGAGACGGCTTCTTCAGCTTCACCGGGATCCGGAATTTCCGGTTCCCGATGTGCAATGCCCTTGTGACAGTCGATGCAGGTCTGCTTTTTCGTCAACAACTCTTCCTGATGCTGTTTTTTGGCACGGGCGCTGCTTTGTATATCAATGTCGAAGAACTCGGCTTTGTGACAATCACGGCATTCCTGCGAATCGTTGGCTTTCAGGCGCAGCCATTCTCTTTGCGCCAGTTCTGCGCGCTTTGCCTCGAATTTTTCCGGCGTATCGATACTGCCCAGCATCGTATGCCAGATATCGTTGGTAGCCTTGATTTTGTGAAGGATCTTGGGGAAAAACCCCTTCGGCAGATGACAATCCACACAAACCGCCCGTACACCGGTACGGTTTTTGTTGTGGATGGTCATCTGATATTCCGGATACACAGTGTCCTTCATTTCGTGGCAACTGATGCAGAACTCTTCCGTGCTCGTCCAGTCCATTACCACGCTGAAAATGCTTGAGAACGCAATGCCAAGAACGAAGGCCGCAATGATAGAAATCGAAAAGATGCGTTTCCACCCCCGCCGACGTTTTGCTGGTCGGTCGGGAGTGGAAACGTTGTTGGGGGGATCGGCATCCATTTGAGTGTCTGGTTATCAATACGCGTTATTGTTTTGGGCCCTGGAAGGTATTGGCGACCAATGGCTTGGCGTCAACCTGAGGAACGTGGCACTGCACACAGAAATGGCGCCGCGACGAAATGGAGGGCAAGTTTTTCCCGTCTGCCGTCTGGAAATGGGATCTCGGCACCACAGTGGCCTTTTCTTTCTTGGCGTTTTCCCTGGAGTGGCAATCCATGCATCCGTTGGATTTCAGGGTGACGGGATACTCATCCACCGTGTGTGACACCACTGGCGGCTGTTCCTCGAAATTGCGATCTACCGCCTGATTGTTATTGATCACCTTCATGAGCCCTTCGCCGGTGACGGTCAAGTCGGGAGCCGAAACAACTGAGCCACGTAACGTGGCAAGGCCACCGGCACTGTTTGCGGCAGAAGATGCTGCTGCAGTGCCACCGTCTGCGGAGGGGGATTGTGACAAACAACCCATCAAACCGAATATCAGCACGGTTGCTGGGGCAAAGGCAAGGAAGCGTTTTTTCATGATGAACTCCTCTGGTCGAAGCGATGGGTTAATCTGAAAACCTGTTTACCGCAAACATCTATACAGCGGCCGCAGTTCGTGCAGCGCGAATCGAGAATGACGGGACTGTCTTGTCCCGCTTTTTTGAGAGCCGGGCGAATTACCTGGGGTTCCGGGCAAATGACAAAACAGTCCATGCAGTCGTCGCAGGCATCCCGCTTGGGGGCTGCCACGCGCAACAGTGCGGTTTTGCCGAGCAGGCTGTAGAACGCGCCCATCGGGCAGAGATGACCGCACCACCCCCGGGAGGCGACGAACGCATCGTAAAGAAACAGGGCAACGAGAAACCAGATCCCCGCGCCCATGCCGAAGAACAGGCCGCGATGGGTGATCGAAACCGGATTGACCCATTCCATGGCCAGAGTTCCGGTAACGAAGGCAGCAACGAGCGTGCCGGCCAGAAACCAGTACCGGGTGTTGGAAGGGGGTGCATGGTTGGATTTGATGCCGAGGCGACGGCGTGTCCACGCGGCGGCATCGGTAATCATGTTGACCGGGCAAACCCAGGAACAGAACACGCGCCCGCCGACAAGCAAATAGAAGGCCAGCAGGATGATGACGCCGGTGATAACGGTGGCAGAGAGGGCAGGCAGAAATTTCGCCGCCAGCATTTGCAGGAATATGTAAGGATCGGTCAGAGGTACAGTATCCAGTACGAGACTGGAGGAGAGGTTGCCCTTGATGATCCAGATGTCGGTCGAAGGCGACGGAGTCGCCTCCGGCGCTGCGAGACTGGAGAACAGATTGCCCGTCTTGCCGGCCAGCAGAGTGTCGGTCTGGCCGGAAACGGGGGGCGTTTCGCCTTTGCCGAGCCAGGAGGCAAACCAGGGACCGAGCATGAAGAGGGCCAAAATGGCCAACTGGCTGATGCGGCGCAACAGCAGCCATTTGTGCGCCGCAAACCACCCTTTGCTGGTAATGGCGTCCTGTCCGACCCTGTTCGAAGTGCGGGCACTCATGGCGTACCCTCCGGATCAGTATCTTTGATGAGCGCCGGATCGACAGGCGGAGGATCAGCAAGTTCATCGGCGGAACCGATGTGAGGGGGAGTTTCGTCGGTTACACGAGTATCTCCGAATTGCCTGCCTTCCAGCCCGCGTACCTCGACCTCGTATTGATCGCCGATCAATGATTTACCGCCGTGTTTTTCCTTTTCTTCCCATCCCTTGAGGTAATGTTCGCCGATTTTGCCTTGAGCCAGCGCGAACGGTATTACCCTGATGGCAGATTCTTCCAGGATGCAGACTTTTTCGCACAAACCGCAGCCGGTGCAATACTCCGAATGCACTTTGGGCAGGAGCATGGCGTGGCGGTCGGAGCGGGGATTGTGACGCTTCTCAAGCGTAATGGCCTTGCCGTTGACCGGGCAGACGTTGTAGCAAATCTCGCAACGCAACCCGAGAAAGGCAAGACAGGTTTCTTCATCGACCAGGACGGCCAGCCCCATGCGCGCCTTGTTGATGTCGTCCAGTTCCGTATCGAGCGCGCCCGTGGGGCAGTTTCTGACGCAGGGGATGCCTGCGCACATTATGCATGGGGCGGTTCGAGCCGTGAAGTAGGGTGTGCCGGTCGGTACGGGATCGCCCGGCGCAGCGAGTTTCAGGATTGGTCTCAGGACTGGAGTCTTGGTCTTGTCGTCGACGTCGTTGTAGGGAGGGCAGTCCCGGACGCATATGCCGCAGCGAGTGCAGGCAGCCAGGAATTCCTGTTCAGGCAACGCGCCGGGAGGCCGCAGAGCCAGCGCGGGGAGCGCGCTGGCCTGGTGAGAATAGATACCAACGCCCATTGCCATAAGGCAGCCGCTGCTTGCCGCTCCGGCCATTCCGGAAAGGAACTTTCGCCTCCCCGGAGAAACCGCAGGCTTCTCCGGGGGGCTGGTCCGCACGACAGACTTCTCTGCACTCATGACCTGACGTTTTCAGTGAAAAGTGAGATCAATCAAGCACGCACAACCTTGACGGGGCACTTTTTGAAGTCCGTTTCTTTGGACAACGGGCAAGTGGCATCAAGGATGAGCTTGTTGATGAGTTTCTGTTCGTCGAAGAAAGGCACGTACACCAGGCCGCGAGGCGGCTTGTTGCGACCGTTCGTATCGACTTGCAGCGTGACCTCGCCACGGCGTGAAATCACTTTCACCTTGGAACCCCGTTGCAGGTTGCGTTCCTTGGCATCCTCCGGATGCATATAGACGACCGCTTCCGGTACGGCGCGGTGCAGTTCTTCCACGCGACGGGTCATGGAACCGGTGTGCCAGTGCTCCAGCACACGGCCCGTGCACATCCACAGATCGTATTCCTTATCGGGTACTTCGGGTGGCGGCTGATAGGGCAGGGCGAAGACGTTCGCCTTGCCGTCTTTTTGACCGTAGAACTTGATGCCTTCACCCTTCTTCACGTAGGGATCGTACTGCTCGTTGAAGCGCCACAAGGTTTCCTTGTTTTTTTGCCCGTCTTTGACGACGGGCCAGCGCAGACCGCGCGACTTGTGATAGTAGTCGAAGTCGGTCAGGTCATGGTGATGGCCGCGGTTGAAGGTGCAGTATTCCTCGAACAGCCCCTTCTGTACGTAGAAACCAAAGTACTCGGACTCGTCGTTGGTGTAGTTCGGGATGGCATGCGCATTGACGGGGGTCGTGTTGGCCTTCGGGAACTTGTTGGCGACACCGTTGGCGAAGAGAATGTCATACAGCGTCTTGCCCTTGTATTCCGGTTTCTTGGCGATCAGGTCGGCCGGCCAGACATCTTCCACCTTGAAGCGCTTGGAGAACTCCATGTACTGCCAGAGGTCGGAACGGGATTCGCCTGGCGCCTTGACCTGCTGGCGCCAGAACTGGGTGCGCCGTTCGGCGTTGCCATAGGCGCCTTCCTTTTCTGCCCACATGGCCGTGGGAAGGATCAGGTCAGCCGATTGCGCGGACACCGTGGGATAAGCCTCGGAAACCACCACGAAGGCGTTGGGATTGCGCCAGCCGGGATACATTTCGTCATTGATGTTCGGCCCGGCCTGCATGTTGTTGGTCGTGGTCGTCCAGTAGCACTTGATGTTGCCGTCCTTGAGGTTGCGGCTTTGCGCTACGGCATGGAAACCAACCTTGTCGGGAATCGTCCCTTCGGGCAACTGCCAGACTTTTTCTGCCATCGCCCGATGCTGCGGGTTGCCGACCACCATGTCGGAGGGCAGCCGGTGCGCGAAGGTACCGACTTCCCGTGCCGTGCCGCAGGCGGTGGGCTGACCGGTCAGGGAGAAGGGGCCATTGCCGGGCTTGGAAATCTTGCCGGTGAGCAGGTGGATGTTGTAGATCAGGTTGTTGACCCAGGTGCCGCGCGTGTGCTGGTTGGCGCCCATCGTCCAGAAGGAGACCACTTTCTTGGACGGGTTGCAGAACAGTTCGGCCAGCCTCTTGAGCTTGTCGGCAGGAACACCGGAAATCTCGACGGCTTTTTCCAGCGTGTACTCGGAAACGAATTTGGCGTATTCCTCGAAGGTGATGGGCGTGGACGCGCCGGGATCGCCCTTGGGTTTGCCATCGGCGCCGGGGTAGCCGTTGGCGGCGGCGTTTGCCTCAAGCGAATGCTTGGGACGCAGGCCGTAACCGATGTCGGTAACGCCCTTCTTGAAGTTGACACACTTGTCGATGAAGGTTTTGTCGAACTTCTTGTTCTGGATGATGTAGTTGGCGACGAAGTTCAGGATGGCCAGATCGGACTGCGGCTTGAAGATCATTGAATTGTCGGACAATTCAAATGAACGATGCTCGAAGGTCGACAGGACGTGGACTTCGCATGACTTGTGGGTCAGACGGCGGTCGGTGACGCGGGACCACAGTACCGGGTGCATTTCCGCCATGTTGGCGCCCCAGAGCACGAAGACGTCGGCGTTCTCGATGTCGTCGTAGCAGCCCATCGGCTCATCGATACCGAAGGTGCGCATGAAGGCGACCACGGCAGAGGCCATGCAGTGACGGGCATTCGGGTCGATATTGTTGGAACGGAAACCCGCCTTCATCAGTTTCACGGCGGCATAGCCTTCCCAGATCGTCATTTGCCCGGAGGCAAACATCGCGATGGAGGCCGGTCCCTTCTCTGACTTCAGGGCTTCCTTCCATTTTTCTTCCATGACGTCGAAGGCTTCTTTCCACGAAACGGGCGTGAAGTCGCCGTTCTTGTCGTACTTGCCGCCTTTTTTCCGCAGCAGGGGCTGTATGAGCCTGTCCTTGCCGTACATGATCTTGGACAGGAAATATCCCTTGATACAGTTAAGGCCACGGTTTACCGGCGAGTCCGGGTCACCCTGTGTGGCAACCAGCTTGCCGCCCTGCACACCCGCCAACACCGAACAGCCCACACCGCAGAAGCGGCAAGGAATCTTGTCCCAGCGGATGTCGTCGGAGGACTGAGCAATGGCTCCTCCGACGGGCAATGTCATACCGGCTGCCGCAGCGGCGGTAGCAACGGCTTGGGTTTTCAGGAAGTCGCGGCGATTGGTCATTTCAGTTCTCCTCGAGAGCGTGTGCTTCATCCGAATATTCGTAGGAAAGAGTGGTGGACATCACTTGCGGGATTTGGTGGATTTGCAGGATGGAGTCGGAGACGGCATAGTCCGGACCGTCTTCTACCAGGACAATCATGCGGCCGTCTCCGCCGTCAGCTGCCACGCTGGCACCTGGTATGGCTTCGACGGTAGATTTTATTTCGTCGGCATGCCTTGGCATGAACTTCAGGACGAGGCTGACGATTTTCATTGCGGTGATTCTTCCGAAAAAGAGTTTAAATGTGATGGCGGAAGTTTCTGCATGGAAATGGCGTGAGTTGGACAGGCCGCCACACATTTACCACAGCCGGTACAGCAGGATACCATGATGTTCGGTTGTGCAGGGCGGCCCAACTGTGGGGCAAAACGGATGGCTCCTGCTTCGCAATGGTCCTCACAGGAGCGACACAATATGCCCTGGTGGGGTAAACAGCCTGTGCCGACGGTGGCCCGGAGCCCCCAGGGAGAAAGATCGAGGGAAAAGATCAGGGCTGACGATTGGCGGGATGCAGCCTGCCGGGTATTTTCTTTTTCGCAGGCACGGGCACAGTCTTTGCAAAACGTGCAATGGCCCCGGAGGAAATCGGCCTCAGGGAACCCGCCCGCACCTTGCGTGAGCAACCCGGTGGGACACGCTGTTATACAAGCTCCACAGCGGGTGCAGCCGCGCACAAAAAGCGCCTCATCCACTGTCCAGGGGGGGCGATATGGAAACGCAGACACACCCACACGCTTGCCACGCAAAAAAGCGCGGCGGGCCATATCCACAAATCTGCTCCTATTACAAGACTGATATTGCTCTGTTGGCCGTCATACTAGCCGGTAACGTAAAGTTAACCTTGATCTATGTTAAAAAGTAACGGTAAGTCCTTCAATGTTGACTGGTTATTCCTTTTGTGCTACGCGCAGAGCGAGTTGTCTCCGCTCGAAATTCGGGTTGCCTTCCTTCAGGCAAAACACAGGCATATGATAAACCGCTTGACGTATGCTGTTTGGCAGGATTAGGATGGGGCGTTCGTTATCTCGCATTGAAGGAGATGGTTCATCAGTTCGGCCGCACCGAGCGCCGAGCAACTGACCCAGGCAGTGCGCCAGCACTGGGCAATCGAAAACGATCTGCATTGGCGCCTGGACGTCATGATGCGCGAGGACGCTTGCGTGGTCAGCCGCGACAACGCCCCCGAGAACCTCTCGATCATCCGCA
>JAITMK010000117.1 GCA_031277415.1 Azoarcus sp. | reverse complement strand
AGATCGCATTGACCAAACATTTCACGCGACCAAGACAGTTCATCTGCCATCACTCCACCTCTTAATGAAATCATGAAATTACACAATATACCTCATGTAAAATGTGATAGAGAGACAGCCCTCAGGAGGGAGGCTATAGATTTTGCGATGCTTCGCATCGGAGAGTAGAAGGATAAGTCGGCATCACCCCTTGTCGCCCTTACCCGCGCGGAGCGCGCTGACTCGATAGCCTCCCACTTGAGGGAGGTGGCACGCGCGCAGCGCGTGACGGAGGGAGTCAAAACGCATGGGCACGCACATGTCAGTTGAATGAGGCGATAGCGGTTCAAATGAAATGCATCATCCCCTTGTTAAGCGGGGATCCAGAAAATCCGGGCAAACCGGTTCATGTTGTGCACGACTAAACAAAAACCGCTCTAGGGTATCTATCTTCGATGCTCTGTTATTGTTGGAGATTCCCTACAAAACCCCTCCCGCCACTCTGCGCAAAGCCGTCAGGCGTAGTCGCAGAATCCATTTGCCTCACGCATCAGGCGCTTCATTTCGCTCACTGCCGCGCGCAGCCCTACGAACACGGCGCGGCTCACGATGGCGTGGCCGATGTGCAATTCACGCACTCCGGCAAGCGCGGCAATGGGCTGCACGTTGTAGTAATTGAGCGCGTGTCCGGCATTGAACCGCATTCCGGCGGCGCGTACTGCTTCGCCCGCCACGCGCACGCGGTCGAGTTCCGCACGAACCGGCGGGCTGTCGATGTCCCGTCCGTTTGCGTGAAAGGTGTGGGCATACGGGCCGGTATGGATTTCGCACACGCGCGCGCCGATGCGCGCTGCGGCATCGATTTGCGCCAGATCGGCATCGATGAATACGCTGGTGACGATCCCGGTATCGGCAAGGCGGGCAATGCACTCGCGCAACCGCGCTTCCCCGGCCACGATGTCGATGCCGCCTTCGGTGGTGATTTCCTGGCGCCCTTCGGGCACCAGCATCGCCATTTCGGGTTTGATCCGGCAAGCGATGCCGATCATTTCATCGGTGGCTGCCATTTCAAGGTTCAGTTTGACCTGAGTCAGTTCCCGGAGCCGACGCACGTCATCGTCGCAGATATGGCGGCGATCTTCGCGCAAGTGGACGGTAATTCCATCCGCTCCGCCGAGATGCGCTTCCACCGCCGCCCAGACCGGATCAGGCTCCCAGGTACGCCGCGCCTGCCGCAAGGTGGCAACATGGTCGATATTGACGCCGAGTTCGATCACAGTTTTACCCTCGCTTCAGATTGTATCTTCAGTTCGTTGAGTATCCGGCGGGACTGCAAGGACTGCCCACCCAGATGATGATGGATGAGATCGCGCAGCAAACGCCCGGCTTCGCGCAGGGTCTCGCTACGGCTGAAATCATTCGCGGCCAGATCGAGAAGGGTCTGCCCCGCAACACATATGCCGTCCGGGGTTTCCCGCGCAATTTCTGACGAAGCGGGCCACGGGCCGCGCTCGATGATGTAGAGGTAAGGTTCGCCGGGCTGGATTGGTCGCCCGCCACCGTCAGCGTCGAGCATCATGCCATAGCCCAGTTCACGCAACAGCGTTACTTCAAAGCGGCGCAGCACTGTCGGCAGGTTTCCTCCCTGCCTCAACGCGTCGATGGCCGATTCATAGGCATCGAAGAGCAGCGGATGCGGATCTTCGCGCACGGTCAGTTTCAGCAGCAGTTCGTTGAGGTAGTAACCGCAAAGCAGCGCACGGCCTGTCAGCAACGGTTTCGCGCCACACCATTCGCCGCGCGTCAGGGTTTTAACCTCGCCGCCGCCCGTCCAGTCGAGCAGGAGCGGCTGAAATGCCATCAACACGCCTCGCAATTCCGACATGGGACGGCGTGCGCCTTTGGCCACCAGGGCAATGCGCCCATGGTTGCGCGTAAAGGCTTCGACAATCAGGCTGGTTTCACGCCACGGCAGGGTGTGCAGTACCCAGGCCGGTTGCTGTGCAACGCGTTGCCTCGGACTCACTCGTACCCCAGGCTTTTGAGCGCGTGTTCATTGTCGGCCCAGCCGCTTCTGACCTTGACCCAGGTTTCGAGAAAAACTTTGCCGCCGAACAGTTTTTCCATTTCGATTCGCGCCTCGCTCGCAACCCGCTTCAACCTCTCGCCTCCCTTGCCGATGACAATGCCCTTGTACGCAGATTTGTCAACGATCACAGCGGCATGGATGCGGCGCAGCCGCCCTTCCAGTTCGAACTTTTCGATTTCGACCGTAAGCCCGTAGGGTAATTCATCGCCAAGGAGCCGAAAAAGTTTTTCGCGCAGGAATTCAGCGGCGAAAAACCGTTCGCCCCGGTCGGTGATTTCGTCCGCACCGTAGATAGGGTTGCCTTCCGGCAAGAGTTTTGCCGCCGCCGAAATCAGGACATCACAGTTGCGGCCACGCTCCGCCGAAACCGGGACGATTTCCGCAAATTCGCGCAATCCCTGCATCTGGTCGATGAAAGGCAGCAGACGGCTTTTATCGTCAAGCCAGTCGATCTTGTTGATGACCAGCACCACGCAGGTTTCGGCCGGAATTGCGGCGAGCGCCGCGCGATCCTCGTCAGTGAAACGCCCGGCTTCGACCACAAAAAAAACCAGATCGACTCCGGTCAACGTCTGAGAGACCGCGCGATTCATCGCGCGGTTGAGCGCATTGCCCCGCCGGGTCTGGAAACCGGGTGTGTCGACGAATACGAACTGGGCTGCTTCGGCGCTCAGGATACCCGTCACCCGGTGGCGGGTCGTCTGCGCCTTGTTCGATACGATGCTGATCTTCTGCCCGATCAACCGGTTGAGCAGCGTCGATTTACCGACGTTTGGACGGCCAATGATCGCCACGAACCCGGCACGGCTGATTTCCTCAGAATCGGAACCGGTATCGGAAGCGGAATTGCCCATACCGTTTACTTTTTTAACTGTGCAAGCGCCAGTTCCGCCGAGCGTTGCTCCGCCGCACGGCGGCTGCTGCCGCGGCCAATGGTGCGCACGGAGAATTTCGGCACTTCGCAGGCCACCTCGAACTCCTGCGCGTGCGCATCGCCCAGAACACGGATCATGGAGTACGTCGGCAAAGCAATCTTGTGGCCCTGCAACCATTCCTGGAGAGCCGTCTTGGGGTCCTTGCCCGGCGCGGCAGGATCGACTTCCGCCAGCAGCGGCTCGAACAGGCGGTCGACCAGTGCGCGCGCCGTCTCGAAACCGGCATCGAGGCAAACCGCCGCAATGAGGGCTTCCAGTGCGTCGGCCAGAATGGAAGGACGGCGCGCCCCCCCGGAGCGCAATTCGCCTTCTCCCAGACGCAGACAAGAGCCGAGATCGAGACCGGTCGCCACGCGGACGAGCGCATCCTGGCACACCATCGAGGAACGGGCCCTGGACAACTCTCCTTCACGCAGCCCCGGAAAACGCTTGAACAGCGCCATCGATATTGCGCAATTGAGCACGCTGTCGCCAAGGAACTCGAACCGCTCGTTGTTGGGTTGTCCGAAACTGCGGTGCGTCAACGCCTGCGCAAGTAGCGTTGGGTCGGCAAAGACATGACCAAGCCTGCCTTGTAAACGGTCGGTAAATTCTGTCATTAGCGGCTATGCTGACTTGAAACCTTGAAATCGAACGACAAACTGACGTTACCGACAAGCGGAGCCTTGCGCGTGTACTCGACCTCGACGACGACTTTCCCGCCCTGCCTGTGGAAAACGAGTTCGCTCGGCTTGACAGTGATGCTGTCGACTACGGCGCGGCGTTCATAACTTTGCCGCATCTCGGATTCAGACGCGCCGTTATTGCCTTCGTCAGCCACCAGCCCAACTATTTTTTTGAGCGAAGCATACTCCGTATACGGCCCGACAGCCTTGAAACCGGTCAGCAACGCGCCTGCCAGCAAAAGCGCCACGAAAATCATGCCCATCAGGCTGATGCCTTGCTGATGGAATTTCATCACGTTCTCCCTGCGTCAATATCACTGAAAGCGGCCGACGCGCTTCAAATCGTTGAAATTGAACCAGATGAAGAATGCCCGCCCAACGATGTTCTCGTCCGGAACGAACCCCCACTTCCGACTGTCTTCACTATTGTCACGATTGTCGCCCATGACCCAGTAATGCCCTTCCGGGACGATACAACTAAATCCGTTCATGTCATAAGTGCAATTTTCCCGGAATGGATAACTTGGGTAATTCGCATCAAACGGCCCGCTCGCGAAAACCGGAGTTTGCTGTTTAACCAGGATTTCATGTTCGACCTCGCCAAGTTTTTCGATATATTTTCGATATAACTCAAGGCCGGAAACATGTTCTCTTCCGGTATCCACCGTCTCCACCTTTTCACCGTTGACAGTGAGGGTTTTTCCGATGTACTCGACCTTGTCGCCCGGCAGTCCCACCACCCGCTTGATATAGTTCTGCGACGGATTCGGGGGATGGCGAAAAACCATGACTTCACCGCGCTTCGGCGTATTGATGCCGAAGATCTTGGTGTTGATGATCGGCAACCGGATGCCATAGGTAAACTTGTTGACCGCGATGAAATCGCCTTCCAACAGAGTCGGCATCATCGAACCGGAAGGAATTTTGTATGGTTCGACGACAAAGGAACGCAGGCCGAAAACAATCAGCACCACCGGGAAAAAGGTAGCCCCCCATTCCACCCACCAGGGTGAAGGCACATCCTGAGCGCGGCGCGGGCGGGCATAAAAACGATCCACGCTCCACAAGCCACCGGTGACGAGCGTCAGAACAAACAAAATCAGGGCGAAATCTACACTGGACAAATCCACATCATCTCCAATCACTTTTACAGGCGCGACTACAGGCGCGAATGATACCGTTTGCTCAACCTGAAAGGTGCCTTTTTATCACAGGCCTTTATCCGCAACGGCTCCCTTCGTGCCCTTCCTGTTGACCTGCCGACTGTTGCATTTACGGCAAACGCATGGCAGCGCATGTTCCACGAATACTGCCTGTTCCGGGCACTGAAGACCCACTTTCGCAGTCCCGCCAAACTCCATCTGCGGCTAAAGCGAGACTGAGCACGTTGCTGCATAACAACATAATTATTGACATCCGTAATTTTAGTAAATACAGTGTCTTTTATAAGACAATTTTTGTAAATTAATTTCTATAAGATATAAGCTTTCGACAATCCAGTCTGACCGCAACCACGAGGAGTACTCAGCATGACCCGTGAATCGAAAATCGCCGCCCTGGAACAAGAATGGGCAACCTCCCCCCGCTGGCGATGGCAAGGTATTCGCCGTAATTACAGTGCCGCTGATGTCGTCAAGTTGCGTGGTTCTGTACAAGTCGAATACACGATGGCGAAAAACGGCGCGGAAAAACTCTGGGAGAAACTCCACGGCAGCGCGGAAAAAGGCTATGTCAATGCCTTCGGGGCCATCACTGCCGGACAGGCAATGCAGCAGGCCAAGGCAGGGTTGGAAGCCATCTATCTCTCGGGCTGGCAGGTTGCCGCCGACGGCAATACGTCCGAGACGATGTACCCGGATCAATCGCTCTACGCCTACGATTCCGTCCCGACGATGGTGAGACGCATCAACAACACCTTCAAGCGCGCCGACGAAATCCAGTACGCGCGGGGGATTTCCCCCGGCGATGAAAATTTCATCGATTACTTTTTGCCCATCGTCGCGGATGCTGAGGCAGGCTTCGGCGGGGTACTGAACGCTTTCGAGTTGATGAAGAACATGATCGCGGCAGGCGCAGCCGGGGTGCATTTCGAAGATCAATTGGCCGCAGTCAAAAAATGCGGCCATATGGGGGGCAAGGTACTGGTTCCCACCCGCGAGGCAATTGAAAAACTGACCGCTGCACGCCTGGCCGCCGACGTCATGGGCGTTCCCACGCTCATTCTGGCGCGCACCGATGCGGAAGCGGCCAATCTCCTCACTTCCGATTGCGACGAAAATGACCATCCGTTCCTCACCGGCCAACGCACCCCGGAAGGCTTTTACTGCGTCAAGAATGGACTGGAACAAGCCATCGCGCGCGGTATCGCCTATGCGCCCTATGCCGATCTGGTGTGGTGCGAAACGGCTACGCCCGATCTGGGCTTTGCCCGCGAATTCGCGCAGGCAGTGCGGGCTGTCTGCCCGACCCGGCTCCTGGCCTATAACTGCTCGCCCTCTTTCAACTGGAAGAAAAACCTGGATGATTCGACCATCGCCCGATTCCAGGAAGAACTCTCCGAACTGGGTTACAAGTACCAGTTCATCACCCTCGCGGGCATTCACCTGAACTGGTACAACACCTTCCGCTTCGCACACGCCTATGCACGCGGCGAAGGTATGCGTCACTACGTGGAAATGGTTCAGGAGCCGGAATTCGCCGCGCGCGAACAGGGCTACACCTTCGCCGCCCATCAGCAGGAAGTCGGCGCAGGTTATTTCGATGAAGTCACGACGACCATCCAGGGCGGATTTTCGTCTGTCAAGGCGCTTGCCGGCTCGACAGAAGAAACGCAGTTTCACTGACTGCAATCCGCCCTTCCCTCCTTCCATCCATTGGAAGGAGGGCTTTTTCCTGCCAACAAAAGGAAATAGCCATGAACCTCAGCCTGCCTCCGGGCATCACCATCGATGCCCCCATCCACCCCGGTTTTGAAAGCATTCTCAGCTTCGAGGCGCTTGAACTGGTTGC
>JAITMK010000057.1 GCA_031277415.1 Azoarcus sp. | reverse complement strand
CCTAACGTTGATGCTAACCGGCATCACAAGGCGTAGCCTTGTGATGTCCAGCGAGCGGAGCGAGCGGGGTTGAGCAAGTTGTTAGGATGCTTGGCGAAACCGAACATAAGCTTAATCGGACGCACGATCCGCAAAGCATACCACTACCGCTTGCCGGAGCGGGGTGCAACGCATTATCCGCGTAAGCGGTCAACGTCTGATATTTAATAGTCGAGCCTGACGGCCTATTTCCTGGCAGGTTGCATTTTGGCCTTTGGCAAAGCAATACTTTTCACGAAATTCAGAAAACGTCATGGTGATATCACCCATGACGACTTTACCGTCCTCGATGTTCTGTGGGTCAATTATTGGGACACCATCGTTGTCGACATTTGATGCCCCGTCGTTGCCGCAAGCGGACAAGACGGATAAACACACAATAGCTACGCTGAGTTTGAACGTAAGTGCTTTCTGAATGGATGGATGCACGAAACAGTCTCCTGTGCTTGAGATGGTGAATACAAGACAGAATGCCTACTCCTAACTACATATAGACAAACAGTCTTAACAAGAACAGTGTCGTCTAGCCTGCAAGTGCTGTCAATCCCTACCCAGAATGACAGTTGCCTCTTCGATTAGGCAAACCTAAAATATGGCGGATGGAAGTCAGGTCACCAAAGTTGCTGGATCAGTTGCGTGAGGCGATTCGGGTGCGGCGCTACAGCATTCGCACGGAGAATGCCTATTGCGACTGGGCGCGGCGGTTTATTTTGTTCCACGGCAAGCGCCATCCGCGCGATATGGCGGCGGGGGAGGTGACGGCGTTTCTGACGTATCTTGCGAGCGAGCGCAATGTGTCTGCTTCGACGCAGAATCAGGCGAAGAGCGCTTTGTTGTTTCTTTACAAACAGGTGCTCGGCATCGAGTTGCCGTGGCTCGATGAGATCGTGCAGGCGAAGCGCGGCACGCGGTTGCCGGTGGTGTTGACGCCGCGCGAGGTGCGCGAATTGCTCGGCGCGATGCACGGCACGATGGGGCTCGTCGCCGGGTTGTTGTACGGTACCGGCATGCGCCTGCTCGAATGCCTGCGTCTGCGTGCGAAAGACGTTGAATTGGCGCGTCGCGAGATTCTGATTCGAGAGGGCAAGGGCAACAAGGATCGCGTGACGGTGTTGCCGGAGAACCTCGTGCTGCCGCTGCAAAAGCATCTGGTGCGCGTGAAGGCTTTGCATGATGCGGATATCGCGGCCGGTTTCGGCGAGGTGTATTTGCCCGATGCGCTGGCGCGCAAAGTTCCGCATGCGGCGCGTCAGTGGGGATGGCAGTGGGTGTTTCCAAGTCCGGTGCGCTCGGTTGATCCGCGCTCGGGAGTCGAGCGGCGGCATCACATTTATTCCGAGAGCGTGCAGCGCGCGGTGCGCGAAGCGTCGCGGCATGTCGGTATCGTCAAACCGTGCTCGCCGCATGTGCTGAGGCACAGCTTTGCAACGCATCTGTTGCAGGCCGGTTATGACATCCGAACGGTGCAGGAGTTGCTGGGTCACAGTGATGTAAAGACGACCATGATTTATACCCATGTGCTCAACCGTGGGGGGCGCGGCGTGGTCAGCCCACTGGATGCGTTGTGAACAGGGGCGGGAGAAGGGCAAAGAGTGAAGAGGGCAGAGGCAGGCATTTTGAAACCGAGGCACTGCCATTTTCCATTGTTCGTTGACAGCAACGTCTTCTCGCCTATAATCCACCCTCTTTAGCAGGCGCGTAGCTCAGTTGGTTAGAGCACCACCTTGACATGGTGGGGGTCGTTGGTTCGAGTCCAATCGCGCCTACCAATGCCCAATCGTTCCAGTCGGTGTTCCGGGCAGCCGGGCCAAGCTGCGGGGAATCCGGAGAAAAAGCGCGCTCTGGGCGCGCTTTTTTCGTTTATGGCGCGGTGGGCATTTGGTTATTCTTGAAAGCTCGTTTGTAAGTCTCTCCTTCATGCCGAACATTACCTTGCCCGACGGTTCCGTCCGACGCTTCGATCAGCCGGTTACGGTGGGCGAAGTTGCGTCCTCGATTGGCGCAGGACTCGCCAAGGCGGCGCTGGCCGGAAGGGTGGACGGGCAATGGGTGGATGTCTCCCACCGCATCGAGTCGGACGCTCTGCTGTCGATCATCACCGACAAGAACCCGGAAGGGGTCGAACTTCTCCGTCATTCCTGCGCGCATCTGCTGGCGCAGGCGGTGAAAGAACTGTTTCCGGATGCGCAGGTGACGATCGGGCCGGTGATCGAAAACGGCTTTTATTACGATTTTTCCTACAAACGCCCATTTACGCCGGAAGATCTGTCCGCCATCGAGGCGCGCATGGGCGAGATCGCCCGTCGTGATTTGCCTGTGACCCGGGAAGTGTGGCCGCGCGACAAGGCCATCGGCTTCTTCAAGGGCATCGGCGAGCATTACAAGGCTGAAATTATTGCCTCGATCCCGGAAGGCGAGGATGTGTCGCTCTACCGGCAGGGCGATTTCGTCGATCTTTGCCGGGGGCCGCATGTGCCTTCGACCGGCAAACTCAAGGTGTTCAAGCTCACCAAACTTGCCGGGGCCTACTGGCGCGGCGATTCGGCCAACGAGATGCTCCAGCGCATCTACGGTACGGCGTGGGCGAAAAAGGAAGACCTCGACTCGTGGCTGCACATGATCGAAGAGGCCGAGAAACGCGACCACCGCAAATTGGGTCGTCAACTCGATCTTTTCCATCTCCAGGACGAAGCGCCGGGGATGGTGTTCTGGCATGCTAGGGGCTGGACGCTGTGGCAGCAGGTTGAACAGTACTTGCGGCGGACGCTTGAGCGCCACGGCTACCAGGAAGTCAAGACGCCGCTGATCGTCGACCGCGCGCTGTGGGAGCGTTCCGGGCACTGGGACATGTATTCGGAACTGATGTTTACGACGCATTCCGAGAAGCGGGAGTACGCGGTCAAGCCGATGAACTGTCCCTGTCACATCCAGATTTTCAATCAGGGACTCAAGAGTTACCGCGACCTGCCGCTTCGGATGGCCGAGTTCGGTTGCTGCCACCGCAACGAACCGTCGGGCGCGTTGCACGGCATCATGCGGGTGCGCAATTTCGTCCAGGACGACGCGCACATCTTTTGCACCGAAGATCAGGTGCAATCGGAAGCGGCGGCGTTCATTTGTCTGTTGCAGAAGATTTACCGCGATTTCGGCTTCGATGATGTGCTGGTCAAACTCTCGACGCGCCCCGACAAACGGGTGGGGTCCGACGCGCAGTGGGATACCGCCGAGGCCGCGCTGGCCGCGTCGCTCGACGCTCAGGGGTTGGCCTACGACGTGCAGCCGGGGGAGGGCGCGTTTTACGGCCCGAAGATCGAATTTTCGCTCAAGGACAGCCTGGGGCGGGTGTGGCAATGCGGCACCCTGCAACTGGATTTCAACCTGCCGGGGCGTCTGGGCGCGGAGTTTGTGGCCGAAGACAACGCGCGCAAAACGCCCATCATGCTCCATCGCGCGATTCTGGGGTCGCTGGAACGGTTCATCGGTATTTTGATCGAACATCACGCGGGCGCCTTGCCGCTGTGGCTTGCGCCGGTGCAGGCGGTGGTGATGAATATTTCGGAAGGGCAGGCCGATTATGCTGCCGATGTTACAAAAAGGCTACGCGACGCGGGTTTTCGTGTAGAAGTTGATTTGCGCAATGAAAAAATCAACTATAAAATCCGCGAGCACAGTTTGCACAAGCTGCCGTACCAGATCGTCACGGGCGAGAAGGAGAAGGCCACGGCAACGGTGGCAGTGCGCATCCGGGGTGGTCAGGATCTTGGCCAAATGTCCCTCGATTCGTTGATCGAGCGCTGGCTTCGCGAATTGGAAGCGAAAGCAGCCTCGGTTTGATATTGGTTTTTAAAGGAGAGTTGAGCCATCGCTCAGGAAAAAAAGCAGCGCGTAAATGACGAGATCAGCGCGCCGGAGGTTCGTCTTGTCGGTGAAGACGGAGAACTGCTCGGGATCATGTCTTTGCGTGCAGCGCTTGAAGCAGCCGATGAGGCCGGACTGGATCTGGTCGAAATTGCTCCGATGGCGCAACCACCCGTATGCAAGGTGATGGATTTCGGCAAGTTCCGCTACCAGGAACAGAAAAAGGCCCACGAGGCCCGTTTGAAACAAAAACAGGTGCAGGTCAAGGAAATCAAGCTGCGGCCCGGCACCGACGAAAACGATTACCAGATCAAGCTGCGCAACCTGCGCCGTTTCCTGGAAGACGGCGACAAGTGCAAGGTGACGTTGCGCTTTCGTGGGCGCGAAATGGCGCACCAGGAGTTCGGTCTGAGGCAGCTTGAACGGATCAAGGCAGACCTGGGAGATCTTGCCCAGGTTGAGCAGATGCCCAAGATGGAAGGGCGTCTGATGGTGATGGTCGTCGCTCCGGCCCGCAAGGGCCGCTGAACGACGGCGGAAGTAGCTCCGCAAGGAGCAATACAAGTGGCGCCGGGTACGAAAACGCCCCAAAAGGCTACCCGGCGGCATTTTATAAACAAGGAGTAGGCTGTTATGCCCAAGATGAAGACCAAGAGTGGCGCCAAGAAGCGCTTCAGAGTGCGCCCCGGCGGGAGCATCAAACGTTCCTGCGCGTTCAAGCGCCACATCCTCACCAAGAAGACCACCAAGAACAAGCGCCATCTGCGCGGCACGGTCACCGTCAATGACAGCGACGCGAAGTTGATTCGCGCCATGTTGCCCTTTGCCTGACAGGAGACCGCCATGCCCAGAGTTAAACGTGGTGTAACCGCCCGCGCGCGTCACAAGAAAGTTCTCGATCAGGCCAAGGGGTATCGCGGCCGCCGCAAAAACGTCTACCGCATCGCCAAAGAAGCGGTGATGAAGGCAGGCCAGTACGCTTACCGCGACCGCCGCCAACGCAAACGTCAGTTCCGCACCCTGTGGATCGCCCGGATCAATGCCGCCGCGCGTGAATTGGGTCTGACCTACAGCACCTTCATGAACGGTCTCAAGAAAGCGGCCATCGAGGTGGATCGCAAGGTACTGGCCGATCTGGCCGTATTCGACAAGCCTGCGTTTGCCGCGCTCGCCGAACAGGCCAGGGCCCGAATTGCTGCGTGACATTGCAATACGATTTGCGTAGACTCCTACGGTTTGCGCAGGTTGCAGCAGCGTAGAAAAGGAGGCCATGCCTCCTTTTTTACTGGATTTCCCCGTAAGGGCAAAACATGGACAATCTCGATCAACTGGTCATCGATGCACGTGCGGCTTTTGCCGAAGCCTCAGCCGCAGCCGCGCTGGAGCAGGCAAAAGCGCGTTTCTTCGGCAAGAACGGCCTTATCACGGAGCAATTGAAGGCGCTTGGCGGCTTGCCCCCCGAGCGCAAGCGCGAACGAGGCGCCGAAGTCAATCGCGCCAAGGCCGCGATTGAAGCGGCGCTTGCCGAGCGGCGCGAAGCCCTGCGCGAAGCGGAACTTTCCGCGCAATTGCAAGCCGAGTCGCTGGACGTGACTCTGCCGGGGCGAGGCTCTGCGCCGGGCGGCCTGCATCCGGTCAGCCGCTCGCTCGAACGCATCGAACGGCTGTTCCAGTCCATCGGTTTCGTGGCCGTCGACGGCCCGGAAATCGAGACGGACTGGCATAACTTTACTGCGCTCAATATCCCGGCGGATCATCCGGCGCGCTCGATGCACGACACCTTCTTTCTCGAAGGGCGGGAGGATGTGCTGCTGCGCACCCATACCAGCCCGGTGCAGATCCGCGCCATGCTCGCACACGTCGAGCAAACCCGCGATTGCGACCCCATGCCCGACTTGCGGGTGATCATGCCGGGGCGGGTGTACCGGGTCGACTCCGACGCCACCCATTCGCCGATGTTTCATCAGGCCGAAGGTCTGTGGGTCGGCGAGCGGGTGAGTTTTGCCGATTTGAAAGGCGTAGTGGCTGACTTTCTCTGCAAATTCTTCGAGACGGATGACTTGCAGGTTCGTTTTCGCCCGTCTTTCTTCCCGTTTACCGAGCCTTCGGCGGAAGTCGACGTCGCGTTCAAGGGCGGCGCGCTTGACGGGCGCTGGCTGGAAGTCGCCGGATGCGGCATGGTACATCCCAACGTGTTGCGTTTCGGAGGGATCGATCCCGAGCGTTACACGGGATTCGCGTTTGGCTTCGGCCCGGATCGGCTGACCATGCTGCGTTATGGCGTCAGCGATTTGCGCCTGTTTTTTGAAGGCGATTTACGTTTCCTGAGCCAATTCAGGTAATTAAGGTCGAGCGACATGCAATTTTCTGAAAACTGGTTACGTACCTTCGTCAACCCGCCACTCGATTCCGGGGCGCTCGGGCATCTGATGACCATGGCCGGCCTCGAAGTCGAAGAAGCCCATCCGGTCGCGCCGCCTTTCAGCGGCGTGGTGGTGGCCCGCATCGTCGAGGCCGAAAAGCATCCGAATGCCGACAAGCTCAAGCTGTGCAAGGTCGATGCCGGGGCAGGGGAAACCTTGCAAATCGTCTGTGGCGCGCCCAATGCCGCCGTGGGCATGAAAGTCCCGTGCGCAAAGGTCGGCGCCGTGTTGCCCGGCGATTTCGCCATCAAGGCCGCCAAACTGCGCGGGGTCGAGTCCTTCGGCATGTTGTGTTCGGCGCGTGAACTGGGATTGTCCGAGGATCACGAAGGATTGCTTGCGCTGGACGAGGATGCCCCGGTCGGCATGGACATCCGCGAATGGCTTGCGCTCGACGACACCTGTTTCGTTATCAAGCTCACTCCCAATCGGGCGGATTGCCTGAGCTTGACGGGCGTGGCGCGAGAGGTGGCGGCACTCACCGGCGCACCGTTGACTCCCGCGCCGCTGTCGCTGCTTCCTCCGGCGAGCGATACCCGCCGTGCCATCGTGCTTGACGCGCCCGAGAAGTGTCCGCGCTATTGCGGGCGAATCATCAGCGGGGTTAACGCCAGGGCGCAGACGCCCGCCTGGATGAAAGATCGCCTGAAACGCTCCGGTCTGCGCCCGATTCACGCTCTGGTCGACATTACCAACTACGTGATGCTCGAACTCGGTCAACCCTTGCACGCCTTCGACAATGCGTGCCTTTCCGGGGCGATTCACGTCCGCCTGCCGCATCCGGGCGAAGCATTGCAGCTTCTGAATGAACAGAACGTAACGCTTGCGCCCGACACCTTGTTGATTGCCGATGAAGCCCGTGCGTTGGCGCTGGCCGGAATCATGGGCGGCATCGAGACCGGCGTGACTCTCGATACGACCGAAGTCTTCCTGGAGTCCGCCTTCTTCACGCCCGAGGCCGTTACCGGACGCGCGCGGGCATATGGTTTTGGCTCCGACGCTTCGCACCGCTATGAGCGCGGGGTGGATTTTCAGTTGCAGCGCCCGGCCATCGAACGCGCCACGCAACTCATTCTCGACATTTGCGGCGGCGTGCCCGGCCCGGTGGAAGAAGCACGCTCGGATGAGCATCTGCCGCGCCGCGAGGAAGTCGCCCTGCGCCCGGCACGGGTATGCCGGGTGCTCGGCATCGACCTGGATACCGAAACCATGCGAGGTTTGCTGGAGCGCGTGCATCTGACCGTGCGCGATCTGGCGGTCGAACTGCGGGTGATGCCGCCCGCTTTCCGTTTCGACATCGAAACCGAAGAAGACCTCATCGAAGAAATCGCGCGGTTGCATGGTTACGACAACATCCCGTCTCTTGCGCCGCGAGGCAATCTTGCCATGCTCGCCAGCACCGAATCGGCGCGCACGCAGTGGGACGTGCGTCACTTTCTGGCCGGGCGCGGATTTCAGGAAGTCGTGAATTTCTCTTTCGTCGATTCTGCCTGGGAGCGGGATTTCTGCGCCAACGACGCGCCGATCCGGCTTGCCAACCCGATTGCCAGCCAGATGGACGTGATGCGTTCCAGCCTGATCCCGGGTCTGGTATCCAATCTGGCGACGAACCGGAAACGCCAGCAGAACCGTGTGCGGGTTTTTGAACTGGGCCGTTGCTTTATGCGACAGGAACAAACTGCCGGGGAGGTGCCCGGTTTTCATCAGCCACAGCGGCTGGCGGCGCTGGCGGCAGGCACAGCCTCTCCCGAACAGTGGGGAGAACCGGCGCGCGCGGTCGATTTTTTCGACCTCAAGGGCGATCTCGAAGCCCTGTTCGCACCGCGCACGCTGACGTTTGCGCCGGTTTCGGTTCCGGCTCTGCATCCCGGACGCGCGGCCTCGGTGTTCCTGGATGGCAGGAACATCGGAGAAATCGGAGAACTTCACCCGGTCTGGACTCAACGCTTTGAACTGGGCGCAGCCCCGGTGGTGTTTGAAATCGATCTCGACGCAACGCTTTCCGCGTTGTGCCCGAAGAGTGGTGAAGTCTCAAGAATGCCGATAGTGCTGCGAGACCTTGCGCTGGTGGTTCCGGCAAGCGTATCTGCCCAACGGGTATTGGACGCATTGCGGGAAACAGCGCCTGCCAACGTGCGGGAAATTCTGCTTTTTGACGTTTATCAAGGCAAAGGCATAGAAATTGGCTGCAAGAGCCTTGCGTTCAGGATTTCCATGCAAGATACTTGCCGTACCCTTGAGGACGCCGAAGTTGATGAGGTGATCTCTGGGCTACTTCATCATGTCGAGCGTACCGTGGGTGGACGGTTGCGCATTTAAAAGGGAGAGATTCCATGACCTTGACCAAAGCCGAGCTTGCTGATTTGCTTTTCGAGCAGGTTGGATTGAATAAGCGCGAAGCCAAGGACATGGTGGAGGGTTTTTTCGAGGAAATCCGTACCGCCCTGGAGCGGGGAGAAGGCGTCAAGCTTTCCGGCTTCGGCAATTTCCTGTTGCGCGACAAACCGCAACGTCCGGGACGCAACCCCAAAACCGGCGAAGCAATCCCGATTTCCGCCCGGCGCGTGGTGACTTTCCATCCCAGCCAGAAACTCAAAGCCACCGTGGAAACGTCGGGCAATGGCAGCGGCACAAATGTCTGAACCGGCCGCTGCGGCCCTGCCGCCGATTCCCGCCAAGCGTTATTTCAGCATCGGCGAGGTCAGCGAGCTCTGCGGGGTCAAGGCGCACGTATTGCGTTATTGGGAGCAGGAGTTTTCCCAGCTCAAACCCGTCAAGCGCAGCGGCAACCGGCGTTACTACCAGCATCATGAAGTGCTCCTGATACGCAAGATTCGCCACCTGCTCTACGACCAGGGATTCACGATCTCGGGCGCGCGCAATCGCTTGGGCGAAGCCGCAATCCAGGATCAGGAAAACGCCATTGCCGCCGAACAGGCTCGCGCCCTGTTCGTCGAACTTCGCGCCGAGATTGAAGCCGCGCTGGGCGTGTTGCGGGGCTGAACGAAACTGAAATTTCGCTTCAGATCAGATTCTTCTGGCAAACTTGGGGCGATTTTTGTACAATCGCGCCTCTCAGAGTCGGGGCGTAGCGCAGCCTGGTAGCGCACTTGCATGGGGTGCAAGGGGTCGCGAGTTCGAATCCCGCCGCCCCGACCAATGAAATCAAAAATTTGGACAGACAGCGTGGCGCTCATAAGGTCCATTTTTCTTTTGTTGCTGTTGTGTGGTACATCTTGCTTTGGTCAAGACATTAACGGCACATTTCAGGGCCAGATTGAGTGGCTTGCTCCCGCTTTCCTACAGATCGAGGCCAAGGGTGGGGCTGTAACGGGCTATTACGTGTATCCTCCCGGGAAGGTGCTTGTCCCGCTCAAAGGCAGTCTTGATAAAAATGGAAATTTAAAGATCACTGCCAAAGATAAACCATTTCCTGCCTTTTCCGGAAAGCTTGATAATCGGGTTATTCGTGGAAACTTCAAGGCTTCGCAAAAAGAAAAACCGAAAAGCTTTTATGCGGTTAACTTCAGTGAAGAATATCGTAGTTGTGAGAATAATGCGTCTCTTATGTTTTCGCTAACGCATAATGGTTATGCGCAGAGTTATTGTCCGCCCGGGGGATCCTGTTCGAACCCTTGTCATTTTTCAACACATACTGATTCTGAGGGCCGCATTTTTCTGCGTTGCGATAAATTAAATACCCATTTTTATCTGCAAAATGATTCAATAGTAGTTGATGAAAACAGTGATTTTGCAACCCAAATTTATCAAAGCGACAGCCAAAAAGAGTGTGATGGCAGATTGGTTTTCAGACATAATAAATATGAAGAAGAGATCCCGGTAAATAGAACGTCTTACTTCGATCTATCAGAAATTAGACTCAACAAAAACTATTCTATCAGGTTAAGACAAGTGAGTGAAAGTGAATATAAAGCTCAAATGCTGGTATCTGCACATATGCGTCATAAGCCTTACCTTGTGATCAAAGACGTTGCTGTGGCTCAAAAACTTCTTGGGGACAGATTTAAAGTTCTTAACGGCATTGAAAACCAAACGAGTGCTGAAAATTATGAGATTACCTTCAATGACAATCATAAATTGCAGTTAACATATGCTTACGGATATATTGCGTATTTTCCTGAAGTGGGTGTATTACTTTTTGATGGAGGACATTCCTCTGATCTGCCAATTGATTTAAACGATAGTGTCGGACGAAACGTTGAGAATCCGGGCTTTCATTTAAGATCACCTGATACCTACTTTCCGCTTAATAATGAATTCTATCTAAACGTTGGAGGGAATCCATACTACCATTTAAGATCACCTGATAACTACTTTCGGTTTAATGGATACTATCACGGTCAGGATTGGTCAGTACTTTTTTTGGAAAAGTGGAATGAATCGAAGAAAAAGTATGAGATTATAAACTATCTTGATTATGAATATTCGAGGCATATTTTTGATGACAGAAAACGCCATTTTAATGAAAACGATGAATATCAAACGTTCAGTTTTCGTAATTCAGAAGGCTGGTTCTGGGTGAGTAATCGTAAGATGTTCTTTAAAAATGTGGATTCTCTGTTTTATGAAATGGAAATTGTTGATAGGAAAAGGTGAGCAGGTGGCGATTACTCCAATGATTTTCAAATAACCGCAGATCAAGGGTTCAAATCCGAAAAATGGGCGATTGAATAGGGAACTGAGGGAAGGTGCGTCATGCGTTACGTGCCTTGTTCTGAAGAATCACTTCAACGACAGTGGCTGCCAGGTGGAGGGATTCGAGTTTGCCGACGGGGTTATGCTATGCCTCGGAATCCCTGCAAAACCCCTCCCGTCATTGCAGCGCGTAGCGAAGCGAAGTCGCAGAATCCAGGCGTTGCATGGATCCTGCGGTATCAAGCAGGATGACAAGCGGTGGGTAACAGAGTAATGCAGAGTTTCCTTAGAGGGTGTTTACAAATCCAGGGACGAAAAGTTTTCGCCCCTACACTCGGCTGTTGGGAAGGGGTTTTGTAGGGGCAATCCCCCGTGGTTGCCCTTGCCGGATCGCGCACGGAC
>JAITMK010000031.1 GCA_031277415.1 Azoarcus sp. | reverse complement strand
TCGAGCGCGCGCGCTTTTTCGATCAGGGAACGGGCCTGGCTGGCAAGTGTATGGTTCCAGCCACGGTGCTCGATGTGGCGCAGCAGGGCAAGCGCGGCATTGAACAGCACCACCGGATGGCCGGGCATCTGGCGCACGGCGTCCATCATTGATTCGACTGCGCCGGTATAGTTGCCATCGCGCGCTTTTTCCGCGCCGACCTTGATGAGGTTGCGAACTTCTTCCTGAACGTTTTGCTCGATGCTCTCCGAGAGCAATTCCAACCCGCGCGACTGGAGCAGCCCGCGCAGGGAGTTGACCGTCTGTTCGTCGCCGGTCATGCGCAGTATGTTGAAAACCACTTCACTGCCTGCGGCTCTCATGTCGTGATCGAAACAGGCTTTCACCAGTTCGCGGGACAGTCCGGGAGAGAGAATTGCGCCAGTGCTCGCGAGACTGGCCGCTGCGCTGAGTTCCACTTGCGCCTTTTCTTCGTCGCCCGTGTGCGCGTAGAGCATCGCGTTGGCAAGTGCCTTGCACAGCGCGGCATTGGGTAGAGTACCGAGGCTGTGCTCGATGTCGCTGATGGTGTCGCGGGCTGCGTCGGTCTTGTTTTGCGCCAGTTGCGCCTGCGCCAGCCGTACATGGTCTTCAGGGTCGCGGAAACCGGAATTTGCGCTCTGGCGGACGACTTCTTCCAGCGCCGCTTCGGCGGCAACGGCATCGTCCGCTTCCATCGCCAGTTCTCCGAGCCGACGCTGGCGGCCCAGGCGATAAGGTGAGCGTTCGATGGCTGTATGCAGCACTTCGCACGCGGCTTTGGCTTGCCCGGTTTCCGCGCGCACGCGGGCGAGAAGATCGTAGGCAGCCATGAAGCGATCATTATCGGCAACCAGATCGGAGAGCAGGTTATCGGCTTCCGCATAGTTTTTTTTGAGCGCCAGACAGCGGGCCAGCCCCAGTTGTGCCCAGGGAATATGCTGGCTCTTGACGATCTGGCGATAAATCGCCTCGGCTTCGTCGAGTTGCCCTGCCGCGATGTATAACCCGGCTTCGAGCCGATGAAAGTCGATCAGATATTGTGGATAGCGGATTTCCGCTTCCTGGCAGTATTCAATCGCCCCGAGCCAGTCGCCGATGGCAGCCAGTTGCCAGGCCGGAAGAAAAGCCTCGCGCTTGCCTGTGATTCGCACCAGACGATCCTGAAGCGCGCCGGGAGCCAGGGGGGTGAGGATGTAAGCGTCGGGCAGCAATTCAGCGGTTCCGACGACCCGTTCATAATTGCGCTCCGCCGTGATCATCACGAACAGGGTTTCATTCGTGATGATCTCGTGCTGGCGCAGGTCTTCAAGAAAGTGTTGCCCGTCCTGGCCGTCGCCTAGCTCGAAATCGCACAAAATCAATTCGTAGTGGCGCGCGCGCAAATGGCGCAGGGCGGTATGAGCCGACACGGCAAAATGCACCACGCCGAACCCGAACGAAGACAACATACTACGCAGTTGCGCCCGCAGCCTTGAATCGCTGGCAACGACGAGAACCTGTAAATCTTCAAATGAGGGCATGGCGATACATCCGGAAAATTGAACCGAACCTCCCAGACGGGCGTATGGCGGCGGGTTTCTCCTATTTCAGCGCGAAACCGCGCTCATGCAGATAATTGACCAGATTGTCGCGTCCGGAGAGACCTTCCGCTCCCGCAATGCGCTTGGACGAATGCACCGCCCAGGTGCCGCGCACATTCATCTTCTGCTGCTCGTAAAAACGCGCCATTGCTCCGTTATAGGATTCGATACCGGGCTCTTGCGCGTCAAGCGAATAATGCTCATGGTGCAGCACCACCGATTGCGGCAATCTCGGCTTGATACTGGTCGGGCGGGCCGGATCGGGCGTGCCGACACACATGCCGAAGACGGCGGCGGTTTTGGGCGGCAGTCCAAGCAAATCGGCAACTTCCAGCGGCTTGTCGCGCATACTGCCGATAAAGACGATGCCAAGCCCGAGCGATTCTGCCGCCGCCGCCGCATTCTGCGCTGCCAGCGCCGCGTCGATGGCTCCCATGAGAAAGGCTTCGAAATAATCGAGCGCCCCGCTGGGGCGTTCTGTCATTCTGGACACACGTTCCAGCCGGGCGAGATCGGCAATCCACACCAGTTGCAGCGGCGCTTCTGCGACCTGGCTTTGCCCGGCGGCCAGTTCGGCCAGTTTTGCCCGCCGCGCCGGATCGCGTACCGCCACCACACTCCAGACTTGAAGATTGGAAGAACTCGACGCCGATTGCGCGGCGGCGATGATGGCGGCGAGTTGGTCGTCACTGACCGGATCGGGCAGGTATGCGCGCACCGAACGGTGACCGAGCAGATGTTCGATGACGGGCGACCATGCTGCCGGTGTGGGCAGGGATTCATCGCCATAACGTTCGCCGATGAGCTGTCTGGATGTGGGCATTAAACTTTCCTCCGTGAATACACAAGTATAAACGGCCTGCCACAAAGGGCTAAACCGGGAACAACGGCCTGTTTTTCTTCTTCTTCGATGATGATGCGACGCCGGACGTTTCAAGCCTCGATGATGTGGATCTTTTTTGCCGCATACCCCAATCCCGAAAAGCTTGATTGCATCGCCGTTTCGCAATGATTTCATACTGCGAAAGGATCGGGTTGAATCAGTGCGTCTGAACCTCTGCATCACCTAGGGGACATCTGCAAAACCCCATTCCAATTGCCGGGTGACAGGATGGCGCCCCTGCGGACCCTCTGCAAAACCCTCCTGTCATTCTGCGCTTAACAAGGAAATGACGCATTTTGTAGGGGCGAATAATTATTCGCCCCTACGGGAGCGGTTTCAGGTAATGCAGGTGTTCCTTAAGCATTTTTGCAATCTTTTCCAATGGTTTCATATTATTCCTTCTCTGAACAAAGAGCGTCAATTTCTTCACAATACTTTGCAAATGCTTGTTCGTATTCATCTTTTCTAAATTTGAGGGTGCTTATTTTCTGATATATATCTCCTATATAACCCGCATAATCAAACTTCGACTCCACATCTTCAGGCCCGATATCTGCCCAGTATACATATTCTTCATCCATTGTTAGGCAAAAAGATATAACCCCGCAATGCTCGCATCCGCAATGACAACCATATAGAATAACACGTTTCGATCCAAAAGGTGTTTCAGGGTACTCCTGCGCAAGAAAGGCACTAATATCTCGTTTTCTGCGAGCGGCAGCCACCTTTCTGATATCCTCAGCACTGTTATATTCCGTGTAATGCTCGAAATCTATATCCTCGTAATTCCTGTAGTCCAAATCAAAATGTGAGTAACCCCTATTTTCATCCCGCAGGCCAATATTTAGTATTCCTGGCAAATATTTTCCGTCAATATAAAAGTCGTAGACCCAATAGTAAGGAGATTTTCTTTTTCCACGGATTTCCAGTGTGGAAACAGGAATTTTTTGGCAATCTTCAATTACCCTTACGAACTCTGCAACAACCTCTCGATATTCATCAACGGAAATCACTGCTGACTGCACCTCTTTAGGGTAATCCGGGTAATTGAGATTCGGCTTATCAGAGAGTTTCCAAACAAAAT
>JAITMK010000128.1 GCA_031277415.1 Azoarcus sp. | reverse complement strand
TTCCGGCAGCAGCAGGGTAGGATTGTCGGCGAGATGGTTGAATTCCTGGTGCAGCGTATTGATGTGCGTCTGGGCTTCGGCTACATAGAGTTCAAACAGCGCGCGCGATATTTCGACATCGCCGATATAGAGCGTGTCGGAATCGGATGCGGGCACGAACCCGGTTTCAAACGGTTCATCCCTAGCGGGAGATGTTTGATCGGCTTCGGGGGGGGCGCTCCCGGATAGTTCAGCTTCAAAATTTCCGATATCGGATTCTTCAGGATTGAACTCCTGATGCCCGAAGGAGGATACATCGTCGAAGTCAAACGTGAATGGCGAGAAATCGAAAGGCTCGAACTTGGGCACAACCGGTCGTTTGGTTTTGCCAGGCGCGGCAGGCTTTGCTGCTTCGGGAGGAGGAGTTTCGGGGTCGGCGGTTTCGATGCGGGTTTCTTCATCGATTGCTTCAGGCTCGTCGATCAAGACAACGACGTCATCATCGTCGACAAACTCGTATGTTGTTCCCTCGGGAATGATCTGAGTGGTTGCGAAATCCGGTTCTTCGGTTTCCAATGTCTCAGGCTCATCGATCAAAACGACAATGTCGTCGTCAAATTCGTGCGTTGTTTCCTCGGGAATGAGCTGAGTGGCTGCGGAATCCGGTGCTTCGGTTTCCGGTTCTTCGATTTCCGATACTTCGATTTCCGATACTTCGACTTCCTGTTCCGCGATTTTGGGCGCGGTGACAGGCGCGGATTCTGCCGCGGAGGGGGCGTTGTCGCGCAGACGCTCGGCTTCCGCCAGCAGAGCCGGGACATCGCGATGATATTTGGCCTTTTCATCGATCTGGTTGACCCAGGCCGTAAACTCGCGATGAGCGATGGCAAGCATTTTCAGCAGCGGAGGATTAACCTGCCATTCGAGTTGCAGCCAGCGGTTGAGGGTCTGTTCTATTCCCCAGGCAGCATCACCCAAATCGGTCAGACCCGCCATGCGGCCACTGCCCTTGAGGGTGTGGAAACCACGGCGAATTTCGGTGAGGCTGTCGTGATCGCCGGGTGAAGCGCGAAGCGACTTGAGACACTCGATGATTTTTTGCAGCCACTCGCGCGCCTCTTCGATGAAGATGGGAAGCACTTCGGCATCGAGTTCCACCTGGGGAGGCTTGGGCGACGGAACACGACTTTCGGTGGCTGATGGCGCGGTCGCCGACTTTTTGGGCGGCAGCGATACCTCGATTTCCGCCACCCCTTCCACTTCAACTTCAAAGGCCGGGAAGGATTCGATGCCGTCGGCCGGGCCGGAACGTGCTTTGGCTCGTGGTTCCGTGCTAACCGGAATGGCGGAAATTTCGGGCGACTCCGGCAGATCGATACCGGAGGGTTTTTGCTGGGCGGGAGCAGTAGCCGAATGCAGGAAATGGGAAACGGATGTGCGTTTGTACGGCAGCGACTTGACGAAGAAGCCCAGGGCCGAGAAACGCTGCGCAAGTTCGGTGAGTTCGGCATCGTCGACAGGTGAGTCCTGTTTGGCCAGCCGGGCGACGATTTCACCGGATTCACGAACCAGGGAGATGGCATCGTTCTCGCCGAGCAGGGATAACGCTCCTTCGATCTGGTGCAAAGGGAGATGCAAAGTTTCCAGCGGTGCGCGTTTTGCGTGATCGCGGAAAAAGTCGTCCAGGGTTTGTTCGATGGTAGCGAGGCTGGAAAGGATCTCGCGCGACACTTGCGCGATAGCTTCTTTTTCCTGCTGTTTGCGCGCGGACTCGACACTTGTCGCGCTGGGTGGGGCGCTGAGTTCTTCGCCGCGCGCAAGCGCCTCCAGCCTGGAGAGCGCGTCGCCCACCTGGGTCTGAAAACCCGGGTCTGGTAATCCGTGATCAAGGGACGCTTCCGTCAGCAGAAGGGCGGTGGCGAATTCGAGGGCAATGGACTCGGAATAACGCTGCGGGTTTGCATCCAGCCATGCGATGAAACGGCACATGCCGCTGAGCAACCGGTAAAGGACAGGGCGGCCGAGCGGAGTGGTGGATTTCGTGAATGCTTCGAGTTGAACCACGAATTGAGACAGCGCCGTCGTACCATGTTCTCCAATGAGATTCCACTCATCTTTGATACGGGTGAATTGCGAGCGTAGTTCCTGAAGCAACGGACCTATGGGCAGGTCACTGACGACTGAGCCTTCTTCGGGAATCAGGGTGTCGAGCTGCCATACCTGACGTGCCGCCTGCTGGATCGGCGTGGAGGCGGGCCGACTGGCGATGTGGTAGAGCAGTTCGCGCAGCAGGCGTTCCGGCAATGCTTGCGTACTGTCTTCGATCCGGTGCAACTGGGATTCGATCCGGGTCAGCAGATGTTTGGCGGAAGACTGTTCGTCGGATGAAGAGGCGGAAAGCGTATCGACGAATGCTTGTCCGGCCCACCACAAGGAACGCATCCCGGAGTAGTTGTCTTCGGTGGCTTCGAGCCCTGCCAGGGCCGTGCGCATGGCATCGATGCCGGCAGCGTCCGACCGACGCAGCCAGTCCAGCAAGCCACGCTGGAAGCGCAGGCGCATGGATCGGCGTTGTTGTTGGTTTTGCGCCGCACCGGGTTTCGGGGTTTCCTCGCGCGGAGGAATGCGCGCGCTCAGGTCGGGAAAGAAAAGATCGGCGGGCGAAGGATCCGTTTCGCCGCGGGCAAGCACGAGTTCCCGGTACAGCGGCAACAGCCGCAGGGGTTGGTCTGGCGTGCCGTGAACCAGTTCTTCGAGATAGTTGGCAATACTGGCAAACGCGCGGCGGCCGAGGGCGACTTGTGCTTCACCAAGTTGCAATTCACCACGGGCGAGTGCCGAGAGGAACAGATCCAGTGCGTCGACAAATATTGTCAGCCCGTCCAGCCCGATGAAGGACAAGGCGCCGCGCGCCTGATGCAGGTGGTTTTGCGCGAACTGTATCCTGGCGGAACCATCTGCCGATCCAAGAGCGGCTTGCAGGCTATCGACCGCATGCGACAGCGCCTGCTCGATCTCAGGTTTGACCCAGGTGAGCGGGCCGAGATCCGGTTCGTTGGCGTGCGTCATGAAGGCAACCCTGTGCTATTTCCTGGTCAGACCTTGAAACCGGATACCGAACCCTTGAGTTCGATGGCGAGGTCGGCAAGTTGCCCGACCGATTCCGCTGTTTGTTTCGTGCCGTGAGTCGTTTGTTCGGTAATGGCGAGGATGCCCTTCATCGATTCGGCTACCCGGCTGGCCTCGGCGGCCTGTTCCTGTGTGTCGGTGGAGATTTGCTCGATCAGGTGAGCTGCGTCCATCGATACCTGGCCCATTTCGGCCAGTGCCTGACCGGCTGCGTCCGACAGGCGCGCGCCTTCCACCACGTCGCGGGTGGCGTTTTCCATTGCGCCGACGGCATCCTGGGTGTCGGTCTGAATGGTTTTTACAATGGCCGCGATTTGCTTGGTGGCTTCAGCCGAGCGTTCCGCCAGCCGCTGTACTTCTTCCGCAACCACGGTGAAGCCGCGTCCGGCATCTCCGGCGGAGGCTGCCTGGATGGCGGCATTCAGGGCCAGTACGTTGGTCTGCTCGGTAATGTCGGAAATCAGTTCGACGATCTCGCCAATTTCCTGCGAGGATTCGCCCAGGCGCTTGATGCGCTTGGAAGTTTCCTGGATTTTGTCGCGAATCGCGTTCATTCCGCGAATCGTATTTTCCACCGAGTCGGCCCCCTTGCGCGCGGATTCCAAAGAACGGCGGGCGACCTGGGCGGTATGCAGTGCCCGCTCGGATGCAGCATTCATTTGTTGCGCCATGGTCTGTACGGTGGTGCCTGCATCCTCGATCTGGTACGACTGGCGTTCGGTGGCATCGAGCAACTCGGCGGAGGTGTGCTGGGCAGTCTGGGTCGCGGTCGACACGCGTCCGGCGGCGTCGTTGATCCGGCTGACCAATGCCGCCAGTTCTTCAATCGTGTAATTCACCGAGTCCGCGATGGCTCCGGTAATGTCTTCCGATACCGTGGTGCGGATGGTGAGGTCACCGTCGGCGAGGTCGCCCATTTCATTCATCAGGCGCAGGATTGCCGCCTGGGTGTGATTACGCTCGTCTTCGGAAAGTCGGCGTTGCCGGTCGATGCTGGCCTGGCGGGCGTTGGCTTCGCTTTGGTACACCTTGGCGACGAGAACCAGCATGAGCAGGGCTGCAACAGCGCAACCTGCGATCAGGCGGAAAAGCGTGCCAGTGATGCCTGCGGCCTGCGCAAAGGAGCCGCTCAACGTGCCGAGCATATTGAAAATGTCGGATGACTGACTGGACAGCTTGTTGCTGGCTGTCAATATCCGGCTGATTTTCCCCTGGTCGGTATCGGCATTGCTCATCAGTTCGCGGACGGGTTCCGAACCGCCGCTGTTCACCATATTGAGAATACTCGACTGGCGGGCCAGCAGGAACATGATGCCTGCGGGATCTTTCTGGAACCCGCTTGTGAATCGGGAAAGCTCATCCTTGTTGTCGATGATCAAACGGATGTTTTGCTCCATTTCATTCCAGACTTTGCTAATTTGGTCAAATCGCGCCTGGTCGATGGACGGTGCCGGTAAATTCAGGTTGTCAGGGGCGGAGCCTCCCTGGCGCAGTGCAGTGAAGAATTTATTGAACTGACTGCGATCCGTTTCCAGTTCTTCAAAGGCTTCGGGTTTTCCCTGTAGGGACAATTGCCCGGCTTTGGCTATTTTCTGCGAAAGCGCCTGCAATTTACCGGCTGCCTCGACCTGCTGCGTTACCATGTTGATGAGCCAGGTCTGATAGAGCATCAGGGCGGCTGTCGCCAGGCTCAATATGATGAACAATACGGCCAGGAAGGGAACCCGCGTGGAACTGCCTCCAAGCTTTCCGCCGTGGGTTGCGGAAGACAGTTCGGCGGCCGTTGACCGCATGATGGTCTGCCTGTCTTCCTGGATGGTCGTATCTGAAAATCGCCTGCTCGCAGACGAGTTGTTTGAAAAAAGCTTGAATGCCATTTGCCTTGCTCCACTGCGGTCATTGTCCGCCTGTAGTGGTCTTGGTAGAAAATCAGAGAAGATCGGATTCTATTGGAAAGGTAATATCCTTGTCCTAGTTGACGCCGACGTCGAGAAAAACGCTGTTGGATAAAAGTTGCGGAACATCCAACCGCAGCCAGAGATTGTTGTGCGCGTCACGAAAACGCGCGAGGACCCAGGGTCGCGTGTCGCTTGCATCAGCATCCGGTTCAAAATCTTCTTCATTATGTAGCCCCAACACGCGCGATACCAGGATGGCGCTGTGTATGCCCTGTCGCGCACCAACAAGCAACAGGCGTGCCTGGGGGGTGGGCGAAGAGATTATCGGGCCATCGTGGAAACGCGATAAATCGACAACACTGTATAAGACTCCCCGTACATTGACCAGACCACGGTACCACTGGTGTGTGAGCGGAACCGACGCCAGAGCGGGCGGGGTGACGATTTCGCCGGATTCCGGCAGACTGAGAAGCCAATGCTCGTTACCCGCTTGCACTCCGAGCAGGCTCCTGCGCTCCCCGGTGTGCGCCTCCGCCAGACGGTGAGTAAGGTTTTCCTGAAATTCGCGTAAGCTGAGCCGTTTGGACATAGCGTTGCTTTAACCAATATTCTTGATGCGTGTGAGCAAGGCTGTGAAATCGAGAGGCTTGACGATGTAATCATACGCACCCTGGCGCATACCCCATATTTTGTCGGTTTCAAGTCCCTTGCTGGTACACATGATGATTGGAATGCCGCGCGTGGTTTCTCCGCGCGAGATTGTACGCGTGGCCTGATAGCCGTTCATGCCAGGCATGACGACATCCATCAGGATCAGGTCGGGTAGTTCACTACAGCTTTTAGTGATGGCATCCTCGCCGCTTTCGGCAGTGACGACATCATAGCCGTTGCGGGTAAGCGTTTCGGACAACGCCAACCGCTCGGTGGGCGAGTCGTCAACTACGAGAATTTTTTTGATGGTCATCGCTGCTTTCCATTGGGTAACGCAAATGGTGCTCAGCGCAGGTGAGCGCCGCTGTGTTCTGTTACAGCCCTGATGAGGCTGTCTTTCGTGAAAGGTTTGGTGAGATATTCGTCGGAGCCTACCATGCGGCCCCGTGCGCGGTCGAAAAGCCCATCCTTCGAGGACAGCATAATGACCGGTGTTGACGACAGTTTTGGGTTTTTCTTGATAAGGGCGCAAGTCTGGTAGCCATCAAGGCGTGGCATCATAATGTCGACAAAGATAACGTCCGGGTGGTGATCGGTAATTTTCGCCAATGCGTCGAAACCGTCTTCAGCCAGTAACACCTGACACCCTGCCTGACTGAGAAAAATCTCGGCGCTACGACGGATGGTATTACTGTCGTCGATAATCATCACCTTGAGTCCGCTCAAATCCATGCACTGTGTCCTCGAGAACGTCGCATTCGATACCGCAACCTTATTACAATCATCGCCAAGCATACCGCAAAAAACAAGTTCCGATAAAGGCAGAAAGTCCCAGAATGGAGATGGAAACGCTTTCAGGAAAGAAGTTTGTCGACAAAGCAGGGTTATTGGCATATTCTACTTTAAATGAAATGAATAAAAAAATGAAAAAAATAAATAAAATCAATCAGTTTTCGCGGAACGGCCTATATGCTATTACGCCAGACGAGTCCGATACCGCGCGTCTACTGGAAATGAGCGCAGACGTTCTCGCCGGTTGTCCGGTGTTGCTGCAATATCGCAACAAATCCGCCCGCCCGGCGCTACGCCGCGAACAGGCAATAGAGTTACTCGCATTGTGTCGCGCTGCCGGAACGCCGCTCATTATAAACGATGATCTGGAATTGGCCGTTGAGATTGCTGCCGATGGCGTTCACCTCGGACGCGGCGACGGCGATGCGGCACTCGCCCGGAGGGCGCTGAACGCGCTCGGGCCGGGGCGCATCGTCGGGGTATCGTGTTACGGCGAATGGGAGAGAGCGGTGGCGGGAGCGGCGGCAGGAGCCGATTACGTTGCTTTCGGCGCAATGTTTGCTTCGTACACCAAGCCGGAAGCGCCGATAGCGCCGCTCGGCCTGCTTGCGCGGGCGCGCAACGAATTGAAACCGGCGGTTGTGGCTATCGGGGGCATCAATCTGGGCAACGCAGGCATGATCTTCGAGGCCGGGGCCGATCTCGTAGCGGTTGTCTCCGATGTATTCGGCGCGGCTGACCCGGGCGCACGGGCGGCGGCTTACCGGGATTTGTCGCGGGGTTAAAGGAAGGTTGCAGCCGCACGGTGATGCAGGTGAAAATCCCGTTTTCCTTTTTGCCGGAAAGCGCGCCATGAACAACCGCAACGAAACCCTTTTTACGCAGGCCCAACAACGTATTCCCGGCGGGGTCAATTCGCCCGTGCGCGCATTCCGCTCGGTGGGCGGCGCGCCGTGTTTCATCGAACGTGCCGAAGGGGCGCGGATGTGGGATGCCGAAGGCCGGGTTTACATTGATTATGTGGGTTCGTGGGGGCCGGCGATCACCGGACATGCCCATCCCGAAATTGTCGAAGCGGTACGCGCGGCGGCTTCGAAGGGGCTTTCTTTCGGCGCGCCGACGGCAGCCGAAATCGAAATGGCCGAACTGTTGTGCGCATTGTTGCCCTCGGTCGAGATGGTGCGGCTCGTCAGTTCAGGAACCGAAGCGACGATGAGCGCAATCCGGCTGGCGCGCGGCCATACCGAAAGGGACGCCATCATCAAGTTCGAGGGCTGTTATCACGGTCACGCCGACAGCCTGCTGGTCAAGGCCGGTTCCGGGATGCTGACCTTCGGCAATCCATCATCAAAAGGTGTTCCGGCGGATTTCGCCCGCCACACCATTGTGCTCGATTACAACGATCTCGACGGGGTCGAGGCCGCTTTCAAGGCGCACGGTGAAGAAATTGCCGCCGTGATCGTCGAACCCGTGGCAGGCAACATGAACATGGTGCGTCCTCGTTCCGGTTTTCTGGAAGGGTTGCGCCGTCTGTGCACACAATACGGCGCGGTGCTGATTTTCGATGAAGTGATGACGGGCTTTCGCGTCGGCCCGCAAGGGGCGCAGGGGTTGTTCGGCATCGCTCCCGACCTTACCACCCTGGGCAAGGTCATTGGCGGCGGCATGCCGGTGGGCGCTTTCGGCGGGCGGCGCGACATCATGGAGAAGATCGCCCCGCTCGGCCCCGTCTATCAGGCGGGCACGCTTTCCGGCAGCCCGGTGGCCGTGGCCGCCGGGCTGGCCTCGCTCAAACTGACCCGCGCCCCGGGCTTTTATGAGGCATTGACTGAGCGTGCGCGGCGGCTTACCGAAGGGCTTGCCAACGCGGCGCGCGCCGCCGGAGCAGTTTTCTCGGCCGATGCCGTAGGCGGCATGTTCGGGCTTTATTTCAGCGAGCGTGCCCCGGAAACATTCAGCGACGTCATGGCGATGGATACTGAGCGCTTCAACCGTTTTTTTCATGCCATGTTGAAAAAGGGACACTACTTTGCTCCCTCGGCATTCGAAGCCGGTTTTGTCTCCTCCGCGCACGGCGAGGCCGAAATCGGTGCCACGATAGCCGCAACGCAGGAAGTGTTCGCCAATTTGGGGTGAAATCCGCCGAGTCCATCAACGTACCGCCACCGTACCGCTTTTCCATGCCGGGTCTTGCCAGCGATAAAATGCGTTCAGATTGCCGGGTTTGTCGGCGCGACGCTCCACGGTCAGCGTGTCGCGATTCCACAGTTCAAAGCTTGCTTTGCTTTGTCCATTGACCACGGTTTCGCGGGCGACGAGCATCTGTTTGTTGCCGGGGACCCAACCGGCGAATTCGATGTAACCGAGTTCGGGATTGTCGATAGACGGGGGCACGATTTCGAGTTGCCAACCGGTTGATTCCCGGCGCAATACCCATAGCTCACGCCAGGTTTCAAGCGGTTGTACGGCCAGTGTCATGAGATTGCCGTCCGGGCTGACGGAAAGGGACGCTGTCCAGACGTGCCCGTATGTGCAATGCGCGGAATCGTCCTGCGTACCCTTGCCACCGTTCGCCGGGATGACTTTCACGCAGGTCTGTCCGGGGTTTTCGCCCGCCGTGACCTGGATGCCGGGACGCCCCTTGACGGGTTTGGCAAGTGTTTGCGGCTGTATGGCCCAGCGCGATGCGCCAACGCGGATGGCGGCAACATTCCAGGCGAGTCGATCATTGGCGGTCAGCGCGTTTTTGTCGATTCCGGCAAGAAAGGTTTCGGCATTTCGACCGGCTTCGAGTACAGAGAAGGAGTCACTGCCCGGTTTCACGGCTAATCGATGAGCAATGCCTGCCCATACTCCGGCAGCGCGTATTTTGAGGCGGTTGCGCAGGTGATCGGGCAAGTCGCCGCGACGCGCGCCGCTTTCCAGGACCTGGCCGAGCGTTTTCGCGCGCTGAAGGTCGGTGTCGAGTCGCTCGGAAGGCAAAAGGGACGATTTGACGCATTCATGGCGGGTGGTCGAGAGCGCCGCTTTCGCTTTCTGAACGGAACTGGCTGGCAAGTCCAGAACGTGCCGCCAGGCATCGCCGTCGTAACAAAGGGTTATTTTGTCGTTGTTCGTGACGCTGTAAAACGAGACGCCGTAACCAGCAGCGGTTTCCGTGTGCGCGGAAACCGTCCGGGCCGTTTTTTCGTCGTTCTGCGTGGCACGGGAAGCACGCCATGCCAGGCGGTCGGCCATTGTGCCAAGCGCCTCGAATACCCCTGCGTCGATCATTTCGGCGGGTGCCGCCTTGAGAAATGCCGCACCGTAAGCGATACCGAGCGCCTCACTGCCCGGCTGATCCTTGAGAAATTCGGTCACGGCCAATAGTTTGGGCGCTGTCTGGGGGGTGAGATCATGCTGGGCTGCCTGTGTGGCGAGGATGTAACCAGCGCGTTCGCGCCGGTGATCGTAGACCTGGAGATAATCCCCCTTGAAGCCGCGCACTTCCAGCATGTCGCCATGAGAAAGCACGGCATGGCGGGCGGCGTTTGCTTCCGGCGCACCGCGCAACGGGATTTGATCCTGTGTGACGATGGCGAGACTCAACAGTATTTCGAACATGATTCGAACCTCTCAGGTTTTGAGGCGCCCCGGCCTTCAGGCCGGGGATTCCTCGATTTGGTTGAAGCACAAGATGGTGCGGGGTTTATTCACTCTTCTTCATTGGCGGTGTTTCTTGCCATGGCAGTGTTGCTTCCCGTGGGAGCGTCCGGGATGCGCCCAATCAGGTTTTCACCGATGAAGCGCCCGTTCGCACCTGGAGGGGCGACGATGACCTGCACTTTGTCGGAGAGTTTTTCGGCCAACGTCTTCTGAATGAGCAGCGGGCTATTCGTGAGAATCACACCTTCGCGCGCCATCTGTTCGCTGTTGACCTTGCCGACCTGATCCAACCGGTAAACCTCGGCATCGGCAAGTTTTTTGCGCGAATCGGCTTCGGCGGCAGCTTCGATGACCCGTGCTTCGGCATTGGCCTGGGCGGTCTTGATCCGTTCCAGCTTGGCCGCTTCCGCTTCCAGTTCACGTTGGCGTATCTGCTTTTCCTTGAAGGGCAGGATGTGCTTCATCGCTTCGGCCTGCGCCTGCGCAGCGATGATCTGTTCCTGCGCTGCCGCTTCAGCGTTTTTTTCACGGCGCACTTTTTCGGCCTCGGCCCTGAGCTCGCTTTCCTTGACCTCCTTTTCCTTGAGTTCGAGTGTGTACTTCATCTGTTCGGTTGCCAATTCCGCTGCCAGCATCTTTTCCATGCCCGCGAGGTAATCGGGGGGCAGGGTGATCTTGCCCAGGGTCAGAGACTTGAGCTTGATGCCATCCTCAGTCAGGCGTGCCTGCAATTCCTTGGTGATTTCGTCCTGGATTTCCTGACGGCGGGACGAGAAGATTTCACGTACCGTGTAGCGCGAAAACGTCTTGTGCAGAGCCCCCTGGATGACAGGCAGCACGATCTCGTTGTCGATGTCGTCCGGCAGATTGCGTGCAATGACCGGTAGTCTGTCCTTATCGAGCGCGTAGCGGACGGTAAAATCCGCGCCCAAAGTCAGCCCCTCGGTCGACTGGAAAGAAAAGCCGCCTTCTCCGCCACTATTCGGCTGATAAACCCGGTCACGCAGTGAATACGAGCGGAATTCGTGGATGAAGGGAATAACCGGAGCCAGGCCATCCTGGAAACTGGTGTAACGGCCTGTCCATTGATTGATGCGCAGTCCCACTTCACCGCTTTCGACAGATTTGACGGGGGGATGCGTAACGATGCCGTAGATGGCAAGTCCGAGTACACCCAACAGGGTGAGGCGGCGCCACGGCATGTTCTGAAAACAGTTTTTGAGAAACCGGGCAGTTTTTTCCTTGCGGGAACGGGAATGCGGAACGTTTCTGTTTTCGGGTGGCTGGGCAGTATGATCGAGTTCCATGATGATTCCTTTTGAGTTGAGTGTGGATGCCGGTTGCGGATACGCCTACCTGCCATGCGCCATCCTTGGCATGCATCATGAAACTTGCCGCGTGGAGCATTCCATGCCGTCGGCACCCCACTTTGCACATGGATGAAACCGTTTTTTCCGGAAACGTGAAGAAACGTTCACATGCCCGTTGCGCCTCTGGCGCTGTAGTACGATACGAACCTTCAAATGACGGAATCGGGTGCGGGGCGCACGATGTACAAAGTGGCAATCATCGAGGACGACGAACCCACGAGCGGGCAGATACGTAGTTGGGTGCTGTCTGCCGCGCCTGATATCAATGTGACTCAGTGGTTTACGCGCGATGAAGCCGAGGCGGCCATCGCATGCGAGGATTACGATCTCGTGATCCTGGATATCGAACTGGGGCGTGACCGCCATGCTGGAGTCGCCATCATCAACGCCATCAACAAAGTCGGGCGTGGAACACCCGTACTGGTGGTTTCAGCCATGCCGTCGGCGATTTACCGGGGCATCATGAAGGCGCTCGATGCCTGGGATTACCTGCAAAAAACCACTTTCGAGGAGCCGGAATTCATCGAAACCTTTCTCGATATGCTGCGCGCCGCGAAAACTCGCCGTCAGAATGTGGAAAACGCGGGACTCAAGCCTGCGGACGAAGAACTCTCCATCGATCCCTTGCGGCAGGGCGCACCTTTCTGGCGCGGCAAGCGGGTCAACGTGCCACTCACCGCGCAGCGCATTCTCGCCGCGCTCTTCGAGCGCCGGGGCGAGGTCGTCTCCTACGATGAGCTGTTTACCGTCGTGAAAAGCGGGCGTAACCGCGAAAACATCCGTAAGCACATCAGTACCCTGCGCGAAGCCTTCCGGGAAATCGATGAACATTTCGATTGCATCGAGAATGTGCCGATGCGCGGTTTCCGCTGGATTCCCTGAAACATGGCGATTGCATGAAACGTTTCCTGCGCTGGCTGGCCTCCTTCCGCCTGCGAATACTGTTCAGGAGCGCCTTCCTGGTGCTCATCATCACGGTCATGGCCTTGGTGCTGGCAGTGCTGCAGGGAGAAAAACAGCGTGCCTGGCGCAATTACCAGAGCGTGCTTGGCAAGACCAAAGAACATATCGTGGCCCGCCTGCGCCATCCTTCGGGGCAACTCGCGCTCATGAATCCGGAGCGCCGCACGAACGATACGGGCGTCGTCCACCCGGTGCTGTTGCCGTTCTCGGCCATTGACTTCGATGACCGGAACAAGGCATGGAACGCGCTGGAAATGGCGGATTGCCTGGTTCGATATCCGCGCCACGGCAGCCTGTGCGTGGGTATCGGCAACAACCCGTGGATCGGAGGGTTCATTTACGTGGCGGGCACCTTCGGAAGCGGCCCGCTCATTGCCCATGAAATCGGTGACAGATACCTGGATGGCGCGCATCGCATGCTCGTTTCCGTCCGGCTGCGTGGCGTGCATTACCGCTGGGTTGCGCCGTTCGAGGCGTTACCGTCCAGGCACGGTACGCCTGTCGAAGGCGTCAACGGACGCTTCACCGGCTACGAGGAACTGGAAGGGCGTGATTACGACAAACGCCCCACGGAGAAAGAATTTCGAGGATGGCTGTGGCAGGAATCGCATTGCGCCGACGCACGGCAGGACAACGAGCAGGATTGCGAGCGCAAGTCCTTTTTCTCGTTGCGGTTGCCCGTCAGGGAATTGATTGCCGATTTGCTGCGCAACCGGCGCGCACCCTGGCCGCCGCCCGACCTGAACGAAATCGATGTCGAAATCTACCTTCTGCCGCCAGGAGAAGACAAAAGCCGTAAGGACGCCTTGTTCGACAGTGCATCGAACGACTCGGTACGGCCTTTCTCGCTCAATGACCTTGGAGAATTTCTACAAGTGGGCGAGTCCTTGAGCATCCGGCGCGGCGACAGAGAAGAAATATCGATCCGGGGCAGAGAGGGGCTGGAAGAACAAATTTCGCCCCTGCTGACCAGCCTGATTCGGAGGCTGCCTGTTGTAGCGTCCGATGATGGGCAGGATACCGCTTCTACCGCACCCATCGAACTCGAAGATTTCGTAACGACCCCGCTGGGCGACTATCGCATCATCTTGCATGGTGACGCGGGGCGAGTCGTCAACAAGACCCTGGGCGCGACCGCGACGCGCCTTGCCTGGTTTGTCGGCGCGGTCATGGTGGTCATTGTGCTCGTCTGGCTCGTGATCGAAGTCGGCATGATCCGCCGCATCGCGCAGTTTACTCGCCGTGTCCGCCAATTTTCGCCCTGGCGCGAAGAGTCCGAATTTATGACGTTCGACTTCTCCGATATGGAAGGCAGCGACGAACTAGGCATTCTTGCCGGGAGGCTGAACTGGCTGCTCGCCCGCGTCAGAGAAGACGCCAGCCGGGAACGTATCCGCGCCGCCCAGGAAAAAGAGCAGTGGCACGCTGTCGGGCATGAAATCATGTCACCCCTGCAATCCCTGCTCGCACTGCACGGCAATCCCGAAGATTCCAGCTACCGCTACCTTATCCGCATGCAGCAGGCCATCCGCGTGCTCTACGGCAGCGCCACGCCGAGTGAAGCGTTCCAGTCCTCCGCCGTGGCGCTGAAAACGCTCGATCTGGATAGTTTTTTTACCGACATTGCCGATAACGCTTCCCATATCGACGTCAATGACGTGCGCTACGTTCCGCGTGGCGGTCCCGTGCTGGTGCGCGCCGACGAATACGTGCTTGAAGACGTCATCAGTCATCTGCTCAAGAACGCAGACCGCCACCGCGTACCGGGTACTCCGATTACCCTGATGCTTGGACTCGAATGCGAAATCGAGCCAGGCACCGTTTCAATGAAAGTCCACAACATCGGCCCTCCCATCGCGGCCGAATGGCTGGACAAAATTTTCGAATACGGCTTTTCCGGTTCAACGGATCATGGCAGCGAAGGCCGCCGCGGACAGGGACTGTTCGTAGCGAAAACCTACATGGCGAAAATGGGGGGCACAATCCGCGCGGAGAATGAAGCGGATGGCGTCAGTTTCTATTTGAGCCTCAAGCGCGCTGACGAACGGGAGTGACGCAAAACAGGTATCGCCTGCATGTCCCGCCCTGAACTGAAAGCCCGGCAGTGTTGCGGGCGTGTGGATTGAAACGGTAGGGGCGGGTCAGGAGCCCGCGTAGGTCGGGATGAGCTTGCGAATCCCGACGTTTGGGATTTCCTACACTTCTACCGTCCGGAGTTTCATGGTGTTGGGATTCGCTTCGCGAATCCCAACCTACGCGGACTCAATTGATGTTGTGTAAGCCGCATCGCCGCACCACCCCGTCATTGCAGCGCGCAGCGAAGCGAAGTCGCAGAATCCAGACGCTGCGTGGATCTTGCGACTTCGCACAAAAAACACAACGGCATCTTGAGTTATCGTTTCATATAGCATATGCTGTATGAAACAACCCGGAGAACTCGCCGTGCCCCAACCCTTCCTCTCGCCCCGCAATGACCAGGTCTTCAAG
>JAITMK010000085.1 GCA_031277415.1 Azoarcus sp. | reverse complement strand
GCACGCGACAACGCATAAATCATTACGGGTAATGCGCCTGACAATGCCAACTTCCAATAAATCATCATCTTTCATGCCAATGAAACTGTCTATTTCCCATTTCCATTGATTTTCACTGGGAGGCAGCAGGATTTGCGTTATCGTACTTGGATCCAGTGCCGCACTGGCGAGAATAAGTTGAGTGATATTTGGATGCTCCGTATCCGTAATAAGAACGGCATCAGAAACCTTGCATACGTGGGGAGTTTTAGATACAGATACGCAGACTAGAATATCCGCATATTTTCCATTTATTTTGTCCGCCAGCCAAGATTTATTTCCTACGACAGTAATCATGTCTTTATATAGGAAAAATTCATCTCCCTTTATTTTTTTTAGAATGTCTTTTACTTCTTCTTCAGGATCCGCTTTATGTAAAGATTCTTTCAATATTTCCGGCTTTCCGACATAATCATTTTCTTCAGACAGATCTCGACCTGGCCCTGAATCCAGATCAATCTGCCTGCCCTTCACATCTGAAACCTTTCTGTAAACGCCTGTATTTCCTTGTCCGATAAAAACATAGTCATCTGCTTCTACGAGTATTTTTTTCTCCGATGAAACAGGATCTTCTCTCAAAATGAGGCTTGAAGCTGCCGCTTTCAATGTTTGTTGTGTTGAAGAAAAAATATCCAGTCTTTCAACCGGTTTGAGATGGACAATCACATCACTTTGGGGACCCAGGTTTTCTTTTGCGAAACGGTCGAGATACAGTATTGTGTTCTTCCCCTCAATATCAATATCAGTACTCCGCAACAAACATGTCAGCAGGCCATCTTTAGTTTGAATGATCACAGGATCATTTGGCTTCAAACCTTCGACAATGCCCCCCAATGTGAGCTGGTTTCCTTTGCTTGTTTCTTGAACTTCGACTTTTTCCTGGGGACGATCCCAATCTTTCAACCGTAAATCGTTGAGGGCCGAATCAACCTGGATGTCTTCCAGGGTTTCAAAGACGACCGGGCTTCCATTTTCCGGCGTGTGCTTGATTTGCAGGCCGCGAGCGACAAGGCCGCTTTGTCCCGGCTTTGCGTGCAGCACCAGATGCGTCATCGCGGAAGCCGGCGGGATGGGGTGATAGTCGAGCCCATGAACGAGACGCCGCACGTTTTCCCACTGGGTGGCCGTGCCGAGATAGCCTTCGTTGGCGTAGGCGTCGAGATGCTCGGTCAGTATGTGCGCCGCGCGCGCAAAGCTGCGGACGATTTCCAGCGCAATGCTGCCGCGTTTGTCGTTGAGGGTCAGGTAATTGTCGAGCGCCTGTTGATGGTTTTGGTTGAATTGTGCGATGTATTCATCAAGCGCTTCTTGTCTTTTTTCCGGGTCATCGGCGGCAAGTTCGAAGCCGAGCAATTCCACGTCCCAGCCAGCGAGCCCTGCAAACAATTCCTGGCGCAACGCTTCGAGATAGGTCGCGGCATTGCCATCCACATAGCGAAACCGCCTCAGGCCCGCGCGATTCCAGCGTGTCAGATCAGGCTTCACCTTGTCCTCCGGTATGCGTGATATTCGGCATGAATTTCATCCCCTGAGTCCTCCGCTGCATTGAGTCACCAGCATTCCATGCAAGGGAGCCTGCGGATCGCAGTCACAGACGGCAACTTCAACGCCTTCCAGCGCGATGCTGTCTTCGATCATGGAGCGGCTACCGGAACGCCTGAAGGTTGTGACCTGCACGTTCTCGACACCTTCTAGCTGCATGACCGCCTGAATGACGTCGCCTTTGTTCAGGTTGGTGGCGAAGCTCATGCGACCGATTTCGAAGAAGCCGCCTTCCTGCGCGTTGAAGATACTGCGCACGGCATGTACCACCTCGGAGCGGTAATACTGAGGCGCGAGGGTGAGGTCGAGTCCGATATCGACGCCGACGCGGATGGCTTCTCCGAACAGGATTTCCTGCCCTGCCATGCGCCTCGAATCAACCCAGGCCATGAGGGAATCGATGACGCGAGTCTCCCCGGTAATGGACGGCAGACCGTACTGCTCATGGAAAGCTTTCAGTTGCGAACCGAATACGGCCAGCCAGTCTTTATCTTTTTCATCGCTGATGGTGCTGGTCAGGTTTTTCCAGCCCCACAAAATGACGGTGATCAAAATGCAGTGCCAACTGCCGTTCCAGCGGGTCGAAGAGACGGCGCGGCGCACGAGCGGGTGCATTTCCATCTGTTCCGCGTAGTCGTCGACACTGACCATGCGGCGCTGCTGACGCACCGATTTGGGGCCTGCCCTGCGCGCGGCTTCCATCAATACCGGATTTCGGGACCATTCCCGCCAGTCATTTGCTTCGTAACCGATCAGTTCCAGCAGGCGGCGCACGGATTCAGGTCGGCGTGCCGTTTCGAGATAGGCTTCGGCCGTCACGCGATCCAGCATGTCCGAGAGTTGGTCCAGCGCCCAGGCCAGCACTTCGACCAGGACGACTTCGAGGTCGGCAGGCGTCCACCGTGTGCGTTCGGGAAATCGCGCCGCCAGTTCTTCGAGCATGACCATGCGCAAGCCGTCGAAGTCGCGCGCTTCCCAAACGAAGTCGTCGCCCAGTTTCGGCAGCGACGTCGGCATGATTACCGTGCGGGTGCCGCAATCCTTTTTGTCCGCGATGCCGACCGGCGGATGGAAGTCCAATTCGAGTTTCAGGGCGTCGGCCATGTCAGATTCCTCCGGAAACCGGAAATTCGTGCTCTTCCCGCAGGCCGATACGTGCCAGCGTATAGGCCACCGTGATGTTCAGTTTTTCGCCTTCGCCCGTGACGCTGGCTTGCAGGGTGCTCGGGTCCACTTCGCCTTGCAGAGCTTGTGCCAGGGTCGACATCAGCCGGTTTTCTGTGACGCTCCAGAGCGCAGAGGAATTTGGTTCGAAGACCAGTTGCTTGACGCCCACGCCGAAATCGGGACGAAAAACGCGCTCGCCGGGCGCCGTCATCAACACCTGCTCGATCTGCGAACGCACATGCGCGGCGCGCCTGCTGAATTCCGGGCCATCTTTTCCGATATGAAACGGAAATTTCAGGAAGGTAGGATCGGGAAGTTTCGGCATCTTCGTCCTCTCAGGTTGTCGTCACTTTGGTGGAAAGCTGCGCCGGTGTCATTGGCACTACGGGCGGCGTTGACGGCCCAAGCGACGTGCCATGAGTGTGCGTGTTGAAAAAGGTCATGAAACTCATGCCTTTGATCAGCCCCTCGCCGCCCTGGCCTCCCAGCATGACCTGCGTGCCCTGGATGACAATCTGCTGTCCCTTGACGGTGACGCCGGAAGCGGCCATTTCGATTTTGTTGCCGTTGGAGTCTTCGACAGAAGCGCCCGAGGAATCCATGACCAGTTGGTTGCCGTTTGCATCTTCAATGATGATTTTTTTGCCCTCGGCATCGAGCGTGATGTTTGCGCCCGAGGCATCGAGCAGAACCAGGGTGCCGTTCTTGTCGATATTGATTTCTGCCTCGCGCGGATGAAACAGACGGAAGGATTCTTTGTCCTCTTCATCGTCGAACTGCATGATATGGCCCGAAGGCGTCTGGAATAGCCGTGTGGTGGGTGGCGATTTGGCCGCATCGGAGGGCACGTCATCTTCACGCTGCCAGAAAACGCCCGTCCAGATGGGGCGGTTGATGTCGCCTTCCTCAAATTCGGCCCAGACCTGGGCGTCTATTTCGGGAACGGCAAACCATCCGTAAGACGCTCCGCCGCCGAACGGAAAACAGGGCAGGGCCCAATCCGTTCCGGCATCGCCCAGCACGGAAGGAATGTGCAGGCGCAGGCGTCCGCGTTTTTCCGGGTCGTCGTTGTCGATGACAAACGCGCGGTATTTGCCGTATCGCCGCTCATCGATCCATTCTTCGAACCGGCTGATTTCTTCCGTCATTGCATCATTCATCGCAGCCTCACTTGCGCCAATGCGTCCGCTTTGCCTGGCGGACTCGCGTCTTCAGTGGCATTGCGGATCAACCGGAATGCCTGGCGGTAACCGTCAACAGAAAAACGATGCTTGACCTCGTCGACATACCAAAGGCCGCCATAGGTGCTGCCAACCCCGTCAACGGAGACGGTGCGGCTTGTCAGCAGAACATGGCCGTACAGGGAACCGTCCAGTTCACCGGTGGCGCGGATTTTCCAGGCGGTTTCTTCCGCCTTGGCCTTGGCGCGCGCCTCGCGTTCGACAAGAGTCGAGCCTCGCGGCAATTGAATGCGCCAGATAAAGTCGTTGAGTCCCTGGTTTTTGCTGTTTGCCGGAGTTTTGCCCAGTGGCCGGGATTTGGTGGAGCAGGTTTCTCCCATGTCGCCGTTGACGTCATCGTGGGACTCCGGTGCATCGACAAAGCAAACGTTGTCAGGGCGGTGGCCGTCGTGAAGCACCGAAAAGTTAATACAATTGCTTGCAGGGCCAGCATAAATCAATATTGTCGGCTGCGGATCGCCTGTCAGATCAGGCGGCCCGAAGTAGGCTTTGCTTTCGCCTTTGTTTTCGCGGATAAAAAATTCGTAGCCGTTGAGTGCGGCCCGGTCCTTGATGAGTCGTATCGGGGTGCCGTCAAAGTACAGATTGCCGCAGGTCGTGCCTGCCGCGATGTCTGCCTGGCTCCCTACCCAGTGGGGTTTCAACAGTTCCCGGATCAGCGCGTCGTCCTGGAGCGGTTGTTCGAGCGTCGAATAGGTTTTCTGCACATGCTCCCGGTCGAGCAGAATGGATTCGTCCTGGCCAATGACCGTAACGCTTGCGTTCATATCATCGGGATAGTCCAATTGGATGTCCCGTATGAAACCCCGCATGATCTCTTCGCAATGTGAACCAAAAACCGCTTCGATGCTGATGCGCTTCCATGGCGAAAACAGATCGGCATCCTGGATGTTCCACATGCCGTCCTCGCTGCGAACGGAGACAAAGGTCAAGGTACAGACAGCCGCAGCCCCCCGGCTGGTTTCGACCGCCACTTGTTGCAGATAAGGATAGAAGTCAGCAATTTCCCGGTCGTCTATCTTGACGACGCATTTGGCAAGCTGGCGCAGTCTTTCCTTTTGGGGCATGGCTTACTCGCTGGCTCCCGGAATCAGGAGCGTTTTCCCGGCAGATTCCTGCCTGTTTTCCTCCTGCGCTTCCGGTTCGATGAAAAGGTCGATGCCGCACAGGACTTCAGGGTTCGCGTCCAGGATGCGCCACCATAAATCGACATCGCTGTAGTAATGGAAGGAGAGTTTGTCGAGGCGATCCCATTGCTTGAGCGGGTATTCGACGATGCCGGTGGCCTGCCCGATGTTCCTCGGGCGGATGCCGGGGAACGAGGCCGCGAACCCCGGCTCTGCGGTGAAATACGTTGAATCCTTGTAGCGTGACCGTCTGGACATTCGTCACTCCTCACAACTTGGGAACCGGAGTCGGAGCGTTTTTCATTTTGCCCGCTGCCGACTGGGCCTGGCGTATGATCTCCGCCGTGTAGAAAGGGTTTTCGCTTTCAATGACTTGCAGATCCAGTGTCACTTCCGCGCGGTAAGGAACCAGTGTGGGCAGAAATTGCTGGGCTTCGATCTGCGCCTTGGTCATGAAAACAGGCAATATGTGCGAACCCCATTTGAACAGCAGCACAGAGAACGTCTGGTATTGCGGAAAACTTTTTTCGCCATCCGAGCCCAGCGCCGCAAGCGTTTTTGCACCCTGGGGCTGTAGCGATTTTGGCTCCAGCATGGTGCGGATCGTGTCGAGTTCGGGCTGTATGCCTACATTGGCGGCATCCGTATTGCCGTCGTCCATGCGATCAGTTGCGTCGAGCAGGATCTTGATGCTGAAACTTTCCGAGTCCATTGTGGCGCCTTGCGATGCCCGCTGGGCCTCCTGGGGGTTACTGAAATCGTAGCCGCCGCGCATTCCGGGTAAGCTGTTCTTCTTGGTGGAGACGGTGCGTGTGCGTGTAATGGTGGAAGGATTGAATTCAAACTCCAGCGCCAGCACTTCGCCCTCTTCGCTGTATTCGAACAGCATTCCGCGTTGAGTTCTGAGGCCGGATGTGGCAGAAGGTGATGCGCTCAATTTCGCCTCCCTTCGATTTTCTGCAAAATCGCAGCGACTACTTTTTGCGCGACGGCGTTGTCTCCTTCCTGCGGGGAAACGGAGACGGGCGGCAGTTGCAGGTGATCGATGCTGAGGTTTTGATGCCAGTGATGACGGTTCATTTCCGCGCCGATCTGATGCGCAATCGCGTTGGCTCGCGATTCGAACCCTTGCGGCAGACGCAGGCTCAAACGATCTATTTTGATGGTCATGTCTCCTCCGGCAAATGGTTTACCAGGCTGCCCAGGCTGCGTTTGATGCGCTCCTTGCCGTCCTTGCCCAGTTCAGCCCAGACGGCGCGCGCGATTCTCGAAAGGTCGACTTCGCCGTCTTCACCGGCTGCAAGATAAGCCGCATGCAGCGCGGCATTGCGTATCTGGCCGCCCGTCAGTACGACGGATTCGCCCAACATCTGATAATCCACATCCAAAGCCAGCGGCGCCCTGGGCGGGATGTGCTGTTTCCATATTTTGCTGCGTGCTTCTGCGTCGGGCCTCGGGAAATCGACGACCGCCTGAAAACGTCTCGCAAAAGCCGAGTCGATGGCATCCCGCAGGTTGGTCGTCAGAATGCAGGGTCCCTGGTGGCTTTCCATGCGCGCCAGCAAGTGGCTGACTTCCATATTGGCGTAACGGTCTCGCGCTTCCTTGATTTCTCCACGCTTGCCGAACAGGGCGTCGGCTTCGTCGAACAGCAGCATCATGGGTTCGCCGTGGGTGCTGTCGAACAGCCGGTTGAGATTTTTTTCGGTCTCTCCGATGTATTTGCTGACCAGCAAGCCCAGGTCGACTCGATAGAGCGGCCAGCCCAACGCATGCGCGAGCGCTTCGGCAGCATAGCTCTTGCCCGTGCCGGACGGACCGCTGAACAGCGCTACCGGCCCCCCCGTGATTCTGGCGCCCCATTGGCCGACGACCACATCGCGGCAACGAATCCACATCAGGTATTCGCGCAAGGTTTGCAAGCAGCCTTCCGGCAAGATCAGCTCTTCCAGGGTGCCGGTGACGGGCATTTCAATCGCGCCTTTCGGCGCTGTCCGGTTTGCTTTCCAGCCCAGCAGTTCGGACTGCGTTCTGGACGTCGCGCGCAGGGGCGCGTAGATGTCGCCGTTGGCGTCCTCGATCAAGCCATGTCGCAATAAAGGCGCCCGTCCGTCGAGACGCTGATGGAAAACGCTGATGCCATCCTGCTCCAGCCCCAGCATTTCGCAAATCAGCGCCGCGCTGGGATAGGCGGAAGCGGTGCCGGTTTGCAGCGTCTGGAACATCCAGCCGAGGCGCGGTTCGGCGTCGGGCGCCAGCGCGAAAGCCAGAATGTCGGCATCCAGCCGCTCCAGGTCATAACGCGCAGCCATGCCGCGCCAGAGGACGCCGTCGCGCGCGGCGTCGACCTGCTGCTGTATTCGGGTCAATTCTTCGATTCTCTCTTCACCGACAGGCTGCCCGCGCCGCGACTCGGACAGACAACTTGCCAGCCTGTCTATCCTCGTCCATTCGCAGGACATCGTATCGGTTGCCGCGACGCTCATGATTTACGCTCGAACGATTTGACTTCTTTCAGGATGGCCTCTTTGACCCTTGGACCTTCCCTGACAGGAACTGCCATCGGAACCGGCAGCAATGCAAACTCATAGGCCAGCGATAATCGGTAAGGGGTATTGTTTTGTGTGACCCACAAGTGATTGATGTCATCCAGCGTCAACTGCGTCGGCACTATGTGCAACTGCATCTGGTTCCCGTCATCGTCTTCCACTTTCAGCACGGAATTCCGATGAAAGAATTCCAGAACCGATCCGATCAGGTTCAATTCCGAATCGCCGGGCGTTTTTCCGCCTGAACGGCCTCCCAGGGCGGTAATCAGACAGTGCGCATTCAGATAAAGAGGATCGTCCGATACCGCATCTGTCGGAAAGCCGCTGTAAGCCATGCGGTAGAAGAAAACACACAGATAATCCTTGTCCGTCGCATCCTCCTGCTGCTTTGCCGCTTCGTGTGGCGGGCCGATCACTATCTGGGAATCGTCGAGATCCGTCTCTTCAGCCAATACCGACCGAAGAGTCCTGGCAAGTGCCGAAAGAGAAGAAGACTTTCCGTTCATCGTTCAAAGCCTCCGCTGGTAATGGCGGCCCGGATCGCGCGTAAATCCGGTGTTGGGCGAAGGGCTCCGTTGCACAGGCAGCGGTGCCGATTCGACAATGACTTCTATCGTTCCAATCTGCACCTGGGGCACGTTTTCCCCGTGCGCCGAGGAGGGTTCATCCGCCTCATTGGCCGAAAACAAGCCCGGCGCGGCCTGCTGTATCGGTGCTGCCGTGATCGTTGTTTCACTCCTCTCCGGCGCGGTGGCTTTCCGTGCTGGCGCTTCTTCGTGCAAAGGCGCCTGAACGCTTTTTGTTTCGTCACGCTTTGCGGGGATTACACTCTGCTTGCGCTCAGGATTCTCTGCAAAACTCCCTCCGTCATTCTGCACGTAACGAGGCGAAGTCACAGAATCCAGATGCTGCGTGGATTCTGCGGTATCAAGCAGGATGACAGGCGGTGAAGGCAGGGGGAATGCAGATGTTCCCTCAGAGGCTTCAACCGGCAGGTCCGCTTCCCGGTCGTTATGCGTTGTTTGCCGGGTACCCGATTCGGCTGTTTTCAAGGCGGATTTGCTTTTCACCCAATGTCTTGGCAGCACGGGCATTTCTTCTTCAGCCGATTCGGAAACATCCGGCGCCTGATCCCGATTTACGGTAGCCGTACTGCTCGAAGGCTTTGGGTGATCCGGCTGTCTGCTTGGTGGCAGCGCCTCGGTTTCCCCGACATTCGCCTGTACGGCCTCGATGACGGCCTGCCGGGCAGCGAAAGCGACCATCTCCTTTTGCAGCACCGCTCGCTGCTTTGAAGCAGCCGTTTGACGATGCTGTTGATCGGGCTCGATCTGGATGTCTGGTTGCTGGGCGGGGCGATTGATCGTTTCTTTTTGCAGAACGGCTTGCTGCTTTGAAGCAGTCGTTTGGCGATATTGTTGATCGGGCTCGATCTGGACGTCTGGCTGCCGGACGGGGCGATTGATCGTTTCTTTTTGCAGCACCGCTCGCTGCTTTGGAGCAGCCGTTTGGCGATGTTGTTGATCGGGTTCGATCACAACGTTTGGTTGCCGGGCGGCGTGGTTGAGCGTCTCTTTTTGCAGCACCGCTCGCTGCTTTGAAGCAGCCGTTTGACGATGCTGTCGATCAGGTTCGATCACAACGTTTGGTTGCCGGGGTTGGGTTGCGCTATTGTCATTATCATGAACCGCCGATTCTCCCTCGGGCCTTGAGAAAGGGGAACTCTGAACAGCCCACAACCGTTCGGGCTGAGCCTGTCGAAGCCCTTGCAAATGCGCCGCTCGCCCTTCGAGAAGCCCGTCCTGAGTCTTGCCGAAGAGATCAGGGCGAACGGGGTTGATCAGAGAATCCAAAGAGGGGGAGCGCGCAGGCAACGTGTCAAACGCATTCGTCATGCCAGCGGTATCTGCCGACATCGATCCGGTCAGGCTCTCCGGCATGGGAACGCGCTCTACAGGTTCCCCTTGCCCAAGACCCCGCCCGCTACGGTTCGCGTCACTGATAAAACTCTGAAAAAACCCCATTGTCTTATCCATCAAACACTGCTAAAAATCCGGCGGGCCGATACCTGCCGACATTCAAGTCAAAAACAGCGTCCTGCACCGTCGCTACGTCACAACATTCCTGCTGCGTTCAATCAACTTCAGATAAAGCCGTCGGCGTTCCCGAGACAGGGAGAGAATTTCCCGCTCGCTCCAGTGATATTCGCTTGCCAGCATGTGTACTTCCCGGAACAGGGCTTCATGCCTTGCGGCTGAGAGCCGATACGGGTCGATCTCCACCTGGTGCGGTTGCCCGCATTCCGGGCAGGCCGTGGCAAGCACCGTGCCCACATGGGGCGAGATCTCATCGAGGGCTTCCTCGATTTTCTGCACGGCATCTGCGCCGAGCGTATCGACATAGCCTGTGGGAACCGGCTCATCGTTGACCGAAAGCAGACAGGCGGACAGCAGCAGCGCGACCGCCTCATCTTCATCGAGTCCCGCGATGCATTCCTGATCCGCGCCATTGGGCAGGCGCAGGCGCAACCTGTCCTTGCCCAGAGTCAGGTCGGCAAACGGAAAGCCCTCTCCTGCGGTTTTTACCGGCAACTGCCTGGGGTCGAGGTACAAATCGAAAGGCTGTCCGCAATCATCGCAATGAGCCTTTAACCAGAAACCGTCACCATGCAACTCATGAGAGAGATTCAGCATCAGCCATTGCCGGTCTGCAACCGTCAGCGAAGCAATCTGTTCCGGCGCGGCGGTTTTTCCGCCAAGGCTCAGCAGCGCTGCGCTCAAGACATTGCTGACAAGGGCGGGAAGATTGCCCCTGTCAGCTATCGATGCAGCAACTTGCTCTTCCAGCCAGCCATCGATGGGACGCAGCACTGCATCACAATGGCGTCGGCCATCCACAAGCAAGCCTCCCGGCAGAGTTACAGGAATGCCAGTTCGCATGAGAAGAACCTCTGAAATCAGGATTCAGCAGGCTCCGCTACGGATGTATCGCGCTCCCAGCCCTCATGTTCGATCTTGATGGTCTGGATGCCGACCTGATTCATCGAACCCGCATCGAAGTCCGGCAAGGCCTGATATTCCGAAACCCAGGCGCGGAAAATCTTGTACGAGATCACCGGCGTCCCTTGAAGATTCATGACATTGATCACGATATTCTTTCGGAATTTCTTCAGCGACATGCCCATGTCGCCCTGGATGCTGTTGACCAGATTGGCCCATTCCTCGAATACGGGATCGTGCGTCAGACCTTGTTCCAGCGTGATGGGTTCGTATTTCGAGCCTCCCGGCAACTTGCGCTCGTGGCTTGGGTCGCCCCCTGTGCGCCAGGTAATCACCTCGGTGCTTTTTTTCAGCGCTGTCATCTTGCGCAGACCGGCAACCGGTTTGCCGTCGATCAGCACCTGGAATTTGAATGTCCGATAAGGGTCGTAGCGTTCGGCATTGACATTGAACAGTGGTGCAGGCATGAGAATTCCCCTTATTGTTGAGCAACTTTCTGCTGAATGCGGACAATCACGAACTCTGCGGGCTTGAGCGGAGCGAAGCCCACATCGACGATTACCTTGCCAAGGTCGATGTCGTCCTGGGTCATCGTGTCGCCCAGGTTGCATCGCACGAAGTAGGCGTCGGAGGCTTTTTCACCCTGAAAAGCGCCAGCGCGCCACAAGCCGTTCATGAAGGCATCGATATTGACGCGCAACGAAGACCACAGGCGATGGTCATTCGGCTCGAAAACCGCCCACTGGATGTTGTTGTAAATGCTCTCCTCGATCATGCTGGCCGTGCGCCGGACGGGCACATAACGCCATTCGGGATCCGCCATTGTGGACAGGGTGCGGCTTCCCCAGATGACAGGGCCCGCTCCGGGTATCTTGCGAAGGCAATTGATGCCGACGGGGTTGAGTTCGCCCTGCTGCTTGTCGTCGACATTGTCGGCCAGTCCTGCAACACCCAGCAAAGCCGTTTCGACCCCTGCGGGCGCCTTCCAGACGCCGCGGCGACCGTCGATCTTTGCCCACATTCCTGCGGCAAAACTGCTGGGGCCAACCTTGATCGTCGCCGGGCCCACAGCGTCAGCCCCGGTGTCCGGGTCTGCGGGAATATGGAAAGGATTGGCGATTTCCACCCAGGGATAATACGTTACGGAAAACGCGCTCGATGACAGATCGAGACCGTTTTCACCAATGACATCGTTCTTGCTGGTGAGTTTGGTATCCGCATCAAGGTCAACAATCACCATGCGGTTTTTCATCTTTTCTGCATGGGAAATCGCAGATTCAATGATTCCTTTATCTGATGCGTTCCACTCTTTACCGGGCAGGCAAATGATGCTGACATCACGTATCTTTTCGAGAGACGCAAAAGCATCATCATAGGCTCCCGCAGTATTATCTGCGTTGACGATATAGGTCGCGCCGCCCCCGTTGAGGAAAAAGGCATAAACCGCAAGCCACATGGAGCAGGGTTGCCCGGCGGCGGCATCTTCCAGGGCTTTGGTTGCGGCTTTTGCTGCGGCTTTGGCGGTTTTGGCTGCTTCTGCTGCTTCTGCCGCTTCTGTTACTTTTTCCGGGTCTTCGGCTAGAGCTTCCGCTTTGGCTTTGGCTTCGGCTGAAGCTTTAGCTGCGGTTGCAGCTTTTGCGCTCAATTGCTGAAGTATCTGTGTGGGATTTTCTTCGGCAAATTTTTCTACATAATCAGCCCACTTGAAAATCAATGTGGGTTCAGCAGGTCCTTTTGCCGTCTGCCCGATGAATGCGGCGGTCGATGTGCTTGCGCTCTCGATGGGCCTGACACCACTTGGAACTTCCTCAATGTATACCCCTGGGTACGTCGTTAGGACAGCCATCTTATGCCTCCTTGGTAAAAGGGCGAGATAGAAATGGAATACTAAAACTTTTTAAGAATACCCAAAGCGGAACTTTGACACGGTTTTCATGGTCGGGCTGTTGACGAAGTGTCCGAGCATATTCCATATGATTGTATTCTTTCCGGTATTCCGTTTGTACCCTCAGCGAGGGCGCATCACTGTTTTCCAGAGAAAAAAGCCAGTCCCTGCCGAAGCGGGCAGAGCCGATTCAAGGCGGCGGGCCGCTTATGTGGGACAATCACGCCGGAATGTGTTTTGAGTCCCCCCGTCCTGAAGGCCGGGGATTCCTCGATACGGTTTTGGGGAGCCTTCGGCTCCCGGTGTTGATTTGTCTCTCGCTTGTCTCCGCCATTTATGGCGGAGACAAGCGAGACCCGTGTTCAATCTCTCCGAACACCTGTTTGCGATGACCACGAACAGTCATTCGCACGAAGGAGAGCATCACAGGGAATGAGGAAAGGGTTATGTCCGCAGGTAATTTCTGGCCACTGATTGCCCGCTTCCAGGCGCGTGAAGCACGCTTTGGCGCGCGGATGCAACATCATCGCGTCAGCGCCTTCATCTACGAATTCCTCCGCTTTGGCGTCAAGCAGGCTTGGGCCTGCCTGTTCGGCGGCGCGTTGCTTGTGTTGATCGTGGCAACCCATTACGTCTATCCGCGGGATGCTTTTCTCTCGCGTTACGACTTTCTGTTTATCGCAGCGCTCACCATTCAGTGCCTCATGCTGAGCTTCCGGCTGGAGACGCTGGATGAAGCAAAAGTCATTCTGATCTATCACGTCATCGGCACCGCAATGGAAGTATTCAAGACCAGCGTGGGATCATGGATTTACCCCGAAGCTGCGTTTTTCCGGATCGGTGGCGTGCCGCTGTTTTCAGGCTTCATGTACGCCTCTATCGGCAGCTACATCGCGCGGTGCTGGCGCCTGTTCGATTTCCGTTTCGAGCATCATCCGCCGTTGTGGGCGCTTTCATTGCTCTGCGTTGCGATCTACCTGAACTTTTTCTCGCATCACTACATGGTCGATCTGCGCGTGCTGCTTTTCATTGGCAGCGCCTTCCTGTTGCGCAAAACATGGATTCACTATCACATCTGGCACACGCACCGGCGCATGCCGTTACTGCTTGGCCTTTTTCTCGTCAGCCTGTTCATCTGGTTTGCTGAAAATCTCGGCACATGGGCACATGCCTGGGCATATCCGCATCAGGCGGCGGTCTGGAGCATGGTGAGTTTCGGCAAACTTGGCGCGTGGTTCTTGCTGCTGATGGTCAGTTATACCCTGGTTGCGTGGGTTAGCAAGCCGGAACAGGCTTGAGCTTGCCGGGCGGCAGTGCTTGGCTGCGGTCAGGGTGGCTCTTGCCGTTGCATGAACCCCGTCGTAGGGGCGTTGCGTGCAACGCCCGGATTCTTTCAGCATGTCATTTCTTGAAGTTGACAGTGCCTATCACATTGTTTTCTTTCACATTTTCTGTTCTTACGAGAACGCGCTGATGTGTCTGTTTTTTTGTTCCGTAGTAAGTAAAAATATCCAGATATAAAGTCGTTGGCCCGGATACGCTTTGTCTGCTGTCTCCAAAATTGTTCGTAGAAATTTCATAGTCACCGTTTACGGCTTTTTTGAGCATGAACTCTTCCGGGCCAAAGCCGTCCGTAATATCCGTCGAAACGCTACCGCCGATTCTTGTTAGTCTGTTCCCGTAATACGCTTTTTCACCGTAAGGGTCTTTTACGTGAATATCTATATCCGTACTGTCCGTGCTCCAACCCAGTACCACCCTCACGTCAACGGGCATGGCAAAAATAAGCTCTTTGCTTATCTTTGAAGTGTCAAGTTTCGGGTTTAAAGCGATAAGGTTGTTCATTTCCACAAAAGTTATCTGCTTGATACTGTTGAATCTTCCCCACATGCCTGTCATGATTTTATAAAAAGTATCCAAAGATTTTTGATACTCTTTATTTGCCTGATAGGCTAAGGCCAAATTCCTGTAAGACTGCGGATGTTCGCCTCTGAGTTTCACTATTTTTTCAAACACGTCCACGGCATAGTGATATTCACCGAGTTCCATCAGCTTATTGCCAACAGTGAGCAGGAGTTCCGTGTTATCAAGCTTCATTTCCGCTATATTGGACAATATAACGATTGCTTTATCGTTCATTTTACGGCGAATAAATTCGCCCGCAACATCAAAGTAGAACGAAGGCTGGTCATCGTATCCGGATTTAAGTTTTAAATAGTCGCTATAAATTTCCCGGTCGCTCGATTTTTTCAATATTTTCATGTAAGGCGTTTGCGGATCCCAGGCTTTTATCTGGATGCTTGTCGCGGGTCGTACCGGGTCAGGGCTTGCTTCGCGTGGTCGCGCTACGCCTGCTGCTACTCTGTCAGCCGATACGGAGGGCTCAGCGGGACTGGGAGGAGAAGCTTCGATAGTTCTGACACTGGGGGGATCGAAATCGGGTGCATCGTCGGGTACATCCGCAGCCATCTCCAGCGGCGGCGGCGGTGGCGGTGCCACCGACGGCAGCGGTGGCGGTGGCACCGCTTTATTGTATTCAGAAGTTTTTGCAACAGTCTTCGGAGGCTTGCTTTGGTCAAATGTTTTCTTCCACCACTCTTTTATTTCTTTTGCCTGTGATACGGCGTCGTCAAGAGCGGATTTTTCTTTCTGTTCTTCGCCTTTTCTGACATTGGCTGTCAGTCTGTTGTATTCCTCAAGAAGTTCCTGCGGGGGAGTAATTTTATATGTCACGTAATCTTGCACGAATTCAAGTACAAGAAGCGAAGTGAACTCCGTAACAACGGAGTAATCCTGTCCGAGTTTTAAAATTTCTTTCTCGTTCTTTTCCGAATCCATCTCCAAATCTTTTATTTTCTGCACTGCCCAAAGTCTTGCTACTGCCGAATTGTTGCCTCCGGCTTTTATTTTTAATTTCTTTGTAACGACTATATCCTTTTTTCCGTAACCGAAAGATAGAACTACCTCGCCTTCGTTTGCCGTCATGATGCCCGCAAAAGTAAAGTTTTCGCCCACATCCACTCCGGGTTGTGGATAAATATCCTTAAATTTATTTTTGTCGTATTCGCATGAAATAAGTTTGAAATTTTGTTTTGTCAAAAGCGTTAATGCTTCGTTATCGGTAATGCTGTTAAGGTTTATAAAACTTCCACCGCTTTTAACGGCCGAATTGAGCAAGCCGCCCCGGTTGAATTCGTTGGAAGAGTTTATTACAAACACAGGTGTACCTTTTGTTTCTATCTGTGTATTCCCGAAAGTGCTTACGCCATCGGTAAATAATAATATTTCGTCCACTTTTAGCTTATTCAGTCCCAATTTATCGAAGCGCGTGCCGCCATCATAAATAAGTTCTTCGATTTCTTTTTTTAAAGCGTTCCAGTTGCCGTTTTTAATTTTGAATTTTTTGTTTATATTTGTTTTTATATTGAAAGTGATAAATGTTACCTCGATATTGGAAACTTTTTTAAAATAAGTGTCAAGGAGCGCAATTTCTCTCTGAATATCGCGCTTGGATGAAGAGAGGGAAGAGTCCCAAACAATCGCGATTTTTTCCGGTAGGATTTTGTCTTTTGTAGAAGAGTTTATATTTATGTCTGTATAAAAGTAAGTTTCATTATTCTTTTTATGAGTAAAAACAGGTTCTTCTTTAAGCTTTGGTAGAGCAAAAGAAATCTGATTGTTTAGTAAATAATTTTTCTGTGAAAAAGAGGCTCTGAAAATATTACCGGCTTTATTGAAACCAAATTTAGACAAATCCGTATCCGTTTTTGGCAGCGAAGCGACCGAATCTGAAGGAATTTCCACGTTTAGATCAAAGTTGACTTGCTGATTAAACTTTAAGGGAAGATTATAAAGATAGTTATTGTCTTTTGTTGCAAGCGGTTCTTCGATTGTGACTTTTATTCTGCGCGTATTATTAGGATTAAAGGGATATATTCTTGTTTTAAACTGGTTCCCGGAAGTTTTCTCCACTAAGGCAGGGTCTACTCCGCGCCGGACAATCGCTTCAAAGGTTTCTCTGGCTTTCTGTTTTTCCACAACAACGCCGTCGCGCATTTTGCCGTTAATATCCAAAGCTATAGCAGAAACGTTTTGGTTCTCTGTTAAGGGAAAAACAAATTCACCTTCCATAACCACCTGGTTAGGGTTATGAAAAACCATTTCATAAGTAGTCATCGCAAGATTTCCGATAACTGCAATATCAATTTTTAAATCCTGTAAATTTATGGGTTTTTTGTCAGGTGAAACAATTATTTGCGGCATAGGTCTTGATATAGGCGCTGGTCTCACAATAGTTTCACTATCTTGGCTTTCTCTTTGCAAAGGCTGAAAATCGCTTTGAGCAAAAACCGATCCGGAAAACATGATAACGGCAGCTAAACACGCAAAAATATGTTTCATTTTAAGCTTCCTTTTCAACGACAAACATGGATGCTGCGTCAAGACCTTGTTTTTACGCCCCGGCCTACGGTGTCATTCCTTCAAGACGGCGCGTCCGCATTGTACCCGTGTCCGCCGTTAGCGTGAACCTCCATGTATCGAGGAATCCCCGCCTTTCAGGTTGTGTTACCATCGCCCGGACGTATGCGCCCTCTCATTCGTTACGAACAAAGGCGTTATCAGTAGGTGGCGGACAGCGGGCACTGGCGAAACAAGGGAGAAAATTGCATGCAAGCGAATGAGAGTGTGAGTGTACCAGACTCGTCTTCTGGCGCCGTGGTGGAAAGAAAACAAGACTCCTGTGCGGCAAACAGTTTTGCCAGTTCCATGGAAGAAAAATTGTCACTACTGGTAAAGCGTTTTCCAGTTAGCGTATTGCTTATTGTTGGGTTTGCAGCGCTATGTTTTACGGCAATAAATGGTCGTTATTTTGTTTCGGATAGAATCTGGATTTGTTTCGCAGTGAGTGCACTTATCAGTGTAGCTACAACATTGTTTGTTGAAGATATTTTTGATAATATAAAAACTTATGTAATTTCGTTTTTTGTTGTGTTGCTTTTTGGTGTTTATTGCTTTTTTCTGCCCAAAGATTCTCAGATAAGCAAGGTGATAGAGGTTTTTGCTATTGGCGGAACTGCATTTTGCTCAATGTTGTTCATTTCATTTTTGGGGAAAAATAAGGACCGTGCTTTTTGGAATTTCAGCACGCAAACGGTTTTTCAAATGATGTTGGCTTGCTTTTTTACTGGCATCATTTTTGGAGGCTTGAGTTTGGCGTTGTCGGCCATTGCAAGGTTGTTTGAAGTATGGATTGTTGATAAATTGGTTGAAAATTTGGCTGTAATTTGTTTTGTGCTGTTTGCGCCGCTTTATTTCTTGGCAAATATTCCCAACAAAACAGAAAAGCATAGTGAAGAAATTTCTTATTCAAAAATACTAAAAATACTCGCGCTGTATATTCTTACGCCTATTCTAGCTGTTTATGCTGTTATTTTGTATGTTTATTTGTTCAAAATCGTTATTACATGGGAGCTGCCAAACGGGTGGGTTTCTCGGCTTGTGTCGGCGCTCACATTGGGCGGGTTGCTGGTTGTCACGCTTTCGTATCCTATTCGTGAACAAGAAGAAAATAAAATAGTAAATTTTGTTTCTCGTTGGTTTGGTTTGCTGGTTCTGCCGCTTTTGATATTGATGACAATTGGCATTTTTCGCCGAATCAGCGATTATGGAATAACGATTAATCGAGGCTATGTTCTTTTATTAAATTTTTGGTTTTACGGCATTTGTATTTATCTTTTTCTTACTCAATCACGTCATATAAAATGGATTTTGATTTCGCCTGTTGTTGTTGCTTTTTTGACTTCAATCAGTGCCTGGGGTGTGGCGAACGTTACCCAAAAATCGTTGATAAGAGAAGTGAAAGCGGTTTTTGATAAACAAGTATCTTACGAAGCAGCAAGAGAGATGTTTGCAAAAATGACTCAGAAAGAAAAAGAGAGAATAAAGAGCACACTCCAATATTTGCACAAAAATTTTGGCGAAAAAAGTGTCCAGCCATTTTTTACCGATACGCTACCAAAGGGCAAATATTGGGAGTTTATGGCGAAATTGAGTTCAGAAAGTGTATACGAATCCGATGAAAATGAAATAAAGGAAAGAATCGTGTACTCTGCAAACAGAGGGAAGATGTGGAAAATAGAAAATTATAGTATTTTTACGAAAATAGATTTCTTTTCTTCCGTAATAAAAAATTCAGAAAATAATGAAGTAATGCTCGAGTTTTCTGAACAAGGCCGCACTTGTTCTCTTTCAATGAAAGAAATTCTTTCGGTACATTCAGTCGAAAATGAGAAACCGCTACATGAACAAGAATGGATTATTCGAAAGAATGACTGTATGGTAGTGATCAGCGTACTCAATGCAACCTATTACCCTGAAAAAGACAACATTACTATTAGTTCACTCGAAGGCTATTTGTTTTACAAATGAAATCCAAGGAAGATCTGCAAAACCCCATTCCAATTGCCGGGTGTAGGGGCAACCCTTGTGGTTGCCCTGTTTACGTTACCCGCGTGAAGCACGGGCAGGCACAAGGCCTGCCCCTACATTACGCGGGATGCCAGGTAATGCAGAGTTTCCCTAATGGAACGTGAATTTCCGAGAAGGCTCTTATTGCAATGGCATCTGTCGGAACGCTGTAACCTTCGTTGCAGTCATTGCTATCAGGACACGTATGAGCGCAAGGCGCGTGGGCTTGAAGACTGGCAGATGCTATTGCGCGACTATACAGCCTTTCTGAAATTACGCCCCGGCATGCGCGGGCATATCAACCTGACGGGCGGAGAGCCGCTGGCCTTGCCCGAATTTCCGGCTTTGATGGAAATGCTGGTAAGGATGCCCGACGCGATTCCTGTCGGCATCCTCAGCAACGGCACATTGATTGACGATGCGATGGCTCGCAACTTCCGGAACTGGCGCGTGCACCACGTTCAGGTCAGCCTGGACGGTAATCGCGCAACGCATGACGCGATTCGCGGCGCGGGCGCTTTTGAGGCAGCCGTTCGAGGCTTGCGCGCGCTCAAAACGGCGGGGGTCAAAAGCGTCGTTTCTTTTACGGCGCAACGCAGTAATTGGCGCGAATTTTCCGATATTGCTGCCCTGGGTGCCGAACTCGGTGTCTGGCGCGTCTGGGCGGATCGCCTGATTCCCTTCGGTCAGGCGGAGCGCGACGAAGTCATGACGCCCGAAGAAACTAAGGAATTCTTTGCATTGATGGCTGCTGCATCGGTGCCTCGGCAGATGCATTTTTTGAATAAATCCGGCAATGGCGTCGCCATGCACCGTGCGCTGCAATTCCTGATGAGCAACTTTTCGACGAACAACACAACGCCCTACCATTGCACGGCGGGCGATACCCTGATTACCGTCATGCCGGATGGCGCGCTCTATCCTTGCAGGCGGTTGCCGATCACTGTGGGCAACGTTTATGAAACGCCGCTTGAAACATTGTATGACTGCGCGCTGTTCCGGCGTTTGCGCTCGAAAGACTGGATCTGCTCAGGGTGCGAAGCCTGCCTTTATCACATGATATGCCGTGGCGGCCTGCGCTGCCTTGCTTACGCAATGACAGGCCGTATCGACACAGCCGACCCGGGTTGCTGGCTGGCAAAACAAACCGGCTCAACCGCATCCCCCACAGCCGCCGCCGCAACCGCCGCCGCAACCACCATCGCATCCATTACATCCGCCGCTACATCCACCACCGCCTCCGCCCCCTGAATTACTTTCTTTTATGTGTGGGTAAAACAAAGCGCTCAGCAATACTATGTCCTGTGTCTGTTTAATGGACTTATCAGATTTGATCATTTCGCGTAGAGCCGTCAC
>JAITMK010000154.1 GCA_031277415.1 Azoarcus sp. | reverse complement strand
TGCTGGCTGTGCCGAGCAGTTCCCAGGCGCTCCAGCCGTTATTCGGCGCGGTCTGCCAGATGTGGTAGATGCAGTTGTTCGGGCCGACGGCAAACACCTCCATCCGACCGTCCTTGTTTTTTCCCACAGCAAGGCTTTCCGCCTTGTTGCTGGCTGTGCCGAGCAGTTCCCAGGCTTTCCAGCCGTTAGCTTGCCAGATATGGTAGATACAGTTGTCCGAGCCGACGCAAAACACCTCCAGCCGACCATCAAGGTTGTTGGAGACTGCAAGGCTTTTCGCCTTGTTGCTGGTTGTGCCGAGCAGTTTCCAGGCGCTCCAGCCGTTATTCGGCATGGTCTGCCAAATGTGGTAGATACAATCGTCCGAGCCGACGCAAAACACCTCCAGCCGACCATCCCCGTTTCTTCCTACAGCAAGGCTTTTCGCCTTGTTGCTGGCTGTGCCGAGTCGTTCCCAGGCGCTCCAGCCGTTATTTGGCGCGGTTTGCCAGGTGTGATAGATGCAGTTGTCCGGGCCGACGCCAAATACTTCCAGCCGACCATCAAGGTTTTTAGAGGCCACAAGGCTTATCACCTTGTTGCTGGCTGTGCCAAGCAGTTCCCAGGCGCTCCAGCCGTTATTCGGCGCGGTCTGCCAGACATGGTAAATGCCATTGTCCTGTGTAATCGCGAAAACCTCAATGCGGCCATCTTTGTTTGTTGCAGAAATCGCTACGTTCACTGGTTGCATTTTGCCTACTCCTTTTGTTGAGTGCTTGAACTGCTATCCCCCCCACTAGCCCTATCAAGCCACCATCTTCCGCTGCGCAATCCCGGCAGCGTATGCTACGCGGAGTTGCGTCAACCTGAACCGGGGCGGCGATGGACCCGTTTGTAATATGCTGAAACATACTACTTCATTGAATCAGTTTTGGTTTGACCGAACAAAGCCCTGTGCGATGTTTCACAGGTAATCCTCAAGACTCGGCCCGAAGCCCTCAACGAGCGGTGTGCGATGAAGCTTGTTTAAGGAGCCCCTGCAAACCCCTCCCGTCATTGCAGCGCACCGCGAAGCAAAGTCGCAGAATCCAGACGTTGCATGGATCCTGCGGTATCAAGCAGGATGACAGGTGGTGGGCAATAGGGTAATGCAGAGTTTCCTTAACTTCGTTGCTCGACAGATCGGCGGAAAAGGCAGCGGCAGGGCGGATATGGCGCAAAAAATCCTCAAGCCGACGCGTCACGGCGCTCCATTTTGCGCGCCCTTTTATAAACGTACATTCTTTCATCTGCCCGGGACAGTATCTCGCTGGCCGGCAACGCATTGTCCGTCGTGACCTCGACGACGCCATAGCTGAAACTGCCTTCGTAGGATGTTCCGTCTTGCGCCGTCAATTCCTCTGCGACAAGGCTGTTTCGCAAGGCTTCCAGGTGATCTTCCGTTGTTTTCTGGTCGATATCGACAGCCAGAATCATGAATTCATCCCCTCCAAGGCGGCAAAGACAGGCATCCTTGGAAAATGCTTCCAGCAATTTCGCCACGTGCAGGATATAACGGTCGCCTTCCGCATGACCGAGGACGTCATTGACGTATTTAAGCTTGTCTATGTCGATGAAACAGACCACGAAGTGGCAATGCTGCTCGATCCATTCATTCAGCAGGTTCATGCCGTAATGCCGATTGTATTTTCCGGTCAGCGCATCCCGGTAGGCAACTCCCTCCAGCTTGTCGATCTCGGCCTTGCTGGCGGTGATATCCGACAACACGGCTGCCATGGCATCGTACCCGTACCAATGCAGGGGATAGAAAGTGACCGAAAGCCACTGAACCATCCCCTCGTCGCCCAGGGAAAACGCCCTGGATTTCTGGGTATCGCTCTCCTGCTGGATATAGCACAACAAAGCGCCATAAAGTTCGGGCTCCAGGGAGGCATCGGTCAGGAAATCTTCGACAGGATGGTTGGTGAAAAGCCGCTCTCCTGTGCTCCGGTCGAACACGACGATCCATTCGGACAACCGGCTGGTAATGTTTTCAAAGAGATTATTGCTGCGCTCCAGATCGAGACGTTGTTTCTGAATGGTCTCGATCTCGCCCAGCAAGGCGTCTTGCCGTTCCTTCAACTGGACGACCATCTGATTGAAGGCTTCGGCAAAGTCCCCCATGAACCTGATACGTTGTTTGTAATCGCCGTTTGCGACCTGCCGGGTCTGCCAGGTCAGATGTTTCAGAGTGGCATGGAGAGACTTCAGATTGGACGCCAGTTCATTGTCCGGCTTCGGCAACGGGCAAGAGAGGTCCCCGCGGGAAAGTGCCGTGGCCAGCGCCCGGGTCTCATTGAGCATTTTCGCAAAGTAAACCAACCCCTCCCCGAATTCCTGGAAATCTTCGGGGAGGGAAGCGAGATCCAATTGCGCACGGTTTGGATAGTACAAAACATCGCGCAAATAGTAGAAGAGTTTGTCAGCGATCGGGTGCGAAATCTTCTCTGACACCTCTGCTCCCTGGTCGGCAGGCGCTACCTTGAATAATGATGAAACTTCAAGCGATGATGGAAGCGTGGAACCGGCAGACCCGGTCTCCACTGGCCCAACAGTCGACCTCCTTCACGAAGTATTTCTTGCCGGTATAGGCATACAAGATGCCCGCAATAAAGCCTTCGTCATAATTGCAGACGGTCTCGTTGGTAATGGGCAGGCCACTACAGTCCAGATCCTGGCCTACGGTAAGTACGAGATTGCCCGTTTCCGAATCGAAAGCTTCCATACGCAGGATGCCGACCCTGAGGTCCTGAAGCGCTTTTTGAAGGCTTGCAAGAAAGGTTTCGAAATCCACCGAGGTATCCAGAACGTTTTTGGTGAATTCCTCACCCGCCAGGTGTCCGGCACGCACAAAATACTCGTTGGCCTTGTCAGCCCCAAAATCCTTGGTGAGAACATCCAGCATCGTGTACTGCATCAGCCTGTACACGAGAACTGGCATGTCCTCACCCAGATCGCCACGGCCTTCCTTGATGTCTCCTAAATTTTCCCACTGAAAATTGTGCAGGGAAGAGTCCCTCTTGAAAATGTTCATGCCATCTCCTTTCTTGCAGAGCGGGTTACAGTTCCCGCCGCCAGGCAGGGGCGGGATGCGCCTTTTGTGAGTTGCTCGTCAGGTATAGCAAACCAGATGGGTTTTTGTTGTACAAAAAGTCATGCTGCCGCTCATCTGCGCCCTATAAATGGCAAAAAAACCTCGCGGAAGAGGGCAGATCAAGGGAAAAACACGCTTTTACATGGGGGCCGCCCTGAATGGACGAGAGAGGAGGCAGCAGGGGTAGAATCAAATCTTCTCTGAGTGAATCTGCTGCAAAAAAATATATATACATTTACAAACCACTATAATTCCCAATAATGTCGAGTCTTTGAAAGTTACTTTGAAATATAGTTAAGAAACCTCTGCAAAACCCCTCCCGTCATTCTGCGCTTAACAAGGAAATGACGCATTTTGTAGGGGCGAATAATTATTCGCCCATCGACAATGCTGCGGCAAGGGCGAATAGTTATTCGCCCCTACAGGACCGTGCATGTTCGACGTTTCCCCGTCATTCTGCGCGCAGGATGACGAGCGGTGGATGTAGGAGCAATGCAGACCTTCCTTAAACGTGGACGTTTTTCATTATTTCGGCATAACGCCAATATAGATCAAACAAGGAAAAAGACCGTATTTCGGCGCAAAACACCACCGATCTGCCGGTATCACAAAACTGTTTACATTTATTTGGATTATCACTAAAATGATAGTTGCACACTTCTCTCAAAGAAGTGTGCTATCTGAATATGGTCAAACTTTATAAAAGGGGGTAACAATGGATTTCGGATTTACATCAGTGCCGTCTATTCTAATTATTTGTTACTTCATAGGCATGATCGTTAAAACTTCTCCATTGGATTCGCGGTATATCCCGATCATTTGTGGACTATCCGGGGGCGTTCTTGGTGTTATTGCGCTGTTTTTGGTTCCTGAAGTTATTGGTTCCGACCCATTGATGGCTGTTGCAATCGGTATTGCAAGCGGGCTTGCTGCTACCGGAGTCAATCAGATCGGAACGCAGCTTCATAAAGAACCGGACCGGTCACAACAAACGTGACCCGTTAAATGCCGACCGCCGTTATCGAATCTCTCGACTTTGAGAGTCGTGGAATTGCGCGGATAGACGGCAAGGCAGTATTCGTCGAAGGCGCATTGCCGGGGGAGACGGTCGAATACGAGGTTCTGCGCGCCCGTCCCACTTACGAGCAGGCTCGCGCTGTGCGCATCCTTTGTGAAAGCGGACAGCGGGTCGTGCCGCGCTGTCCGCATTTCGGGGTGTGCGGCGGCTGTTCATCCCAGCATCTCGATTGGCAGGCGCAGGCGGCGGTGAAACAGCGGGTGATGGAGGATGCTTTCTGGCACATCGCCAAACTGCGTCCTGAAATCATTTATCCGGCGATAACCGGGCAAACATGGGAGTATCGCCAGCGCGCCCGGCTCGGCGTGCGAAAGGTTCCGTCCCGAGGCGGAGTGTTGATCGGGTTTCACGAGAAGCGTTCGAGCTATATCGCCGATCTTTCGATCTGTCCCGTGCTGCCGCCGCATGTGTCGGCGATGCTGCCCCGGCTGCGGGGGCTGGTGGAAGGGCTTTCGATTGCCGACCGGATTCCGCAGATCGAACTGGTGATGGGCGAACGCGGATCAGGGGAATCCGTCACTGTGCTGGTATTCCGCCACCTGTTGCCGTTTTCCGCTACGGATGTGGCGCAGTTACGGGCGTTTGGCGAGGCGCAAGGGGTGGAGGTCTGGCAGCAGCCCGGCCAGCCGGATACTGCGCGTCCCTTGGCGGGCGGCGAAGGTGAATTGTTTTATTCTCTGCCCGAATTCGATGTACGCCTGGCGTTTCGCCCCGGCGATTTTACGCAGGTCAATATCTACACCAATCGTCTGCTGGTGCGCCGCGCCATGCAGTTGCTCGACCCGCGTCCAGGGGAACGGATTGGCGATTTATTCTGCGGCCTGGGTAATTTCACCCTGCCCATCGCGCGCCAGGGCGCGAGAGTGGTGGGCGTGGAGGGCAGTGCGGCGATGGTGACTCGCGCTACGGCGAACGCTTGTGCCAATGGGTTGGATGCGGTGTTTTACGCTGCCGACCTGTTCGAGACGACCGGGGACAGTTTCGCCGCGCTGGGTTCCTTCGACAAGCTGTTGCTCGACCCTCCGCGCGAAGGCGCAATTGCCGTGGTCAAGGCCATCGAGTCGGGTCACGGGCCGCGCCGTATCGTCTATGTGTCGTGCAATCCCGCTACGCTTGCGCGGGATGCGGCTGTGTTGGTGCGGGAAAAGGGTTACGTTTTGCGCGGCGCGGGCATTGCCAACATGTTCCCGCATACTTCGCACGTGGAGTCGGTAGCGCTGTTCGAGTGGCCCTGATTGCAGAGGTAGAGTTCGATCGTCGAGTGGACGATTTCTTCGTGTGCCGCCAGCCGCGCCCGGATGATGGCGGGCGTGACTGCCGCGTCATGAGTGATGGCGGTGATGGCGCAGGAGTACGCATTTTTGCCCACGCGCCAGACGTGCAGGTCATTGATGTGCGTGCCGTCCGCCTCGATGGAGTCTGCGATGTCACGGACGACCGGATGATCCATTTCCCTGTCCAGCAGTACTTTGCCGGTTTCGATGATGAGTCCTTTTGCCCAGATTGCGACCAATATTGCTCCGACGATACCTATGACCGGATCGAGCCAGTCCCATCCGCGCAGCCACCCGCCTGCCAGTGCGATGATGGCCAGCACCGAGGTGAGCGCATCCGTGAGGACGTGAAGGTAAGCCGACTTCATGTTGAGGTCTTGGTGTTTGCCGTGGCCATGCGCGTGGTGGTGGCCGTGGTGGTGTGCGTGCCCGTCTCCGTCGTAGCGCCGGACGCGGCCGAGGATCAGCGCGCAGACGAGGTTGACAACCAGCCCGAGTACGGCCACCAGCATGGCTTCCCGGTAATGGATGGGTTGCGGCGAGATGATTCGTTCCACTGAGGCAACCACCATCATTACCGCAATGCCTAGAAGAAAAATGGCACCGGCGAAACCGCCCAACACCTCGATTTTCCAGGTGCCGAACGTAAACCGCGAATCTCCCGCATAGCGTCTTGCCGCCGCGTAGGCGACGGCAGAAAGGCCGATGGCCAGGGTATGCGAGCTCATGTGCCAGCCGTCGGCCAGCAGAGCCATCGAATTGAACCACCATCCGGCGGCAATTTCGACCACCATCGTTGCGGCAGTGATCCATACCACTAACCAGATACCGCGTTCGGCGGCGGGGCTTCCTGTGTCAAAGACACGGTTGTGTGTACAGGGAAAGCGGGTTTCAGTGTGCATCGGCATCCTTGCCGGGTCGGGCAGGTTACGAGTCTGCCATATCCTGGCAAAGGTGGGTTGCCATCCATTTTGCGCCAATGATACTGAAGCACACCCAAATTCGCCTCATACGAAAGTTTTATTGTGATATGTAATAGAAAATTTTAAATTATTGCTTTCGCAAATTTTGAATTATTGTTTTCATATATTCTCGTTCGGCAAACGCTCCTACGTGTATACAAAGGAGCATTCAGAATATAAGTGAATGTGTATTAGTATTTCTACTAATAGTATTTTCCGCAATTGGCGAAAGCGAGAGATTGACAATAATAGTCTGGCAGGATTCACATTGAACGCAATTCTTGCTCCAGGTCAGAGTGTCTTAGAGGAGATTGCATAAATTGTGAGGTTTGCCGCCAGTATATTCTCACCGGGTTTTCTTGTGTTCTTGAGTGTTTGCAGTCAGAGGCTGTTATGATTTCTTGTAGTAAGTAAGCAAGTATGTATATCAACAAAAAACTTCATATATGTATTATCGCCGTGCTGATTGGCATTATACTAATCACATGTTCAGAGCTTGTTTTTATATTTTCCAATGTCCTGAAACCGGGAGGCAGTGGTTACGTTGCTGTCTCTACAATTGTTCTCTCCGTGCTTTCATTGGTGGCAGTGGGATTGATTTGTTTTTTAGTCAGGAAAAAGCCCGAAAATTCTATTGAAGAAATCCATACTCTGTTGAAACGATTTAATGGCAAGGACGGTTTTGCTGATAATGAAGACGGTGAAATCATAGTAACCTTTGAGGAAGTAATGCATGAACTGCATGGATTACTTCAGTCCATCCAGATCAAACTTCATGGCATTGACCACAACGTGGAAGCTTTGACCGAGGGAATACGTCAAGTAGCGGCAGATCAGAACAACCTGTTTTCCATCAGCGCCGAAATCGAGGCAGTGCGTGCGAAACGGGACGGTTTTTCAGTCATAACAGGTGAAGTATTGTCGCTCCTCAAGCAAACCAGCCAACTGACTGCCAGTATTCGTAATATGTCCAACCAGCTTCGAACGGATGTCACCGAGGTCGTCGCAGAGTTGGAGCATGTGGTCAGGCGAGTCGCCCCCAATCAGATCGACGTACCGATGGATGCAGCAATGCCAAACGTCCCCTCGACAGGAATCGAACCTGTATCTGGCGCTTAGGAGGCGCCCGTTCTATCCATTGAACTACAAGGAGAGAGGGTAGAACCATCCCGGCGCGGTTATGCGGACAAATCGCTGAAATCCGCGCCGTTACTACTTGTGAGGTGCTTTTTCGTTACCGTCACCTCTGAAAACCGGGGAAAGGTGGCAAGCACAAATCCGCCGCAAGGGCGCAAAGCCTATCACGAAGACGCTCGGGACAAAAGCAGGGGACGCAACAGGTAGTGTCTCACTTTGAAATTTCGTATCCGTCATTCTGCGCGAAGCCGTCAGGCGTAGTCGCAGAATCCAGCGACGTATGTATTCCGCGACTACGCTTCGCTTCGCGCGGAATGACGTAGATGGAATTGTTAGGCGGCGTATTTCAAACTGAGGCACTACCCCGCGACATGGCCGCTCGACATCGGTAAGCGGCCGTTACTTTCGTAACCGTTGCCTTGTGCCGCTTCACATTCATGTTTTCCTCACGGCAGGCGGTGTTTTTTCTCTTGTGTTCGCCTGGACGTGAGTTTGCTCCATATCCAACTGCACTGTATGTCGCTTCCGGTCAGGATATAGGTGAGGGCGTGGTCGTTGCTGATGTTGAGACTGAAAGCGTTGCGCGCCCCCGGGCGACCGGCCAGCAGAAATTCATCACCGGGAAGGATCGGTGTCGAGGCGGCGGGAACGAAAATTTCATCGCCATTATCGCGCGCGATATAGAGCACCTCACAAGCAAGATATTCGTAATGATTGGCATGTGAGTGCAAAAGCTGGTCGAGAACGATGGTTTCCCCACGCATCAGCCGCCTGTACAGGGCAGGCGCATGCGAGAGATTGATACGTTCGCTCCATATTTCGGGAGCCATTTTCCCCAGGTGAGATGTCAGGCGGCCAAGCAGCCAGGCACACCATTCTTCGTCGTCTCGTTTATGAATGTTGCTCAGGAAATCGGCCAGCAGAGGAGTGCTGAGGATGGACAGGCATTCATGGGCGATGATTTCGCTTGGAATGAAGGCAAAATCAGGCGCAAAAGCTTCGAACAGCGCGTGATTGGAAACGTGGTTCTGCCGCATGAGTACGAACAGGTTCTTGTTGAGTTCGCATGCGGTAACAGCGATGGACAGATTGTTGACATCCGATTCGGTACAAACTGCCAGCCCGGCCGCTTTCTGTATCCCGGCGGTTTCAAGGATGCCGCGTTCGGAGGCGTTGCCTTGTAGCCAGGAACAGGTGGGAGGAACTGAAGTGTCGCCCTGGAGTCGGTAGTCGATGATCGTAACGGGCGAACCATTGGTGGCCAGTGCTTCTGCCAGCAAGCGGCCAAGGCGGTTATACCCGCACAGAATCCAGACACCTCGCGGCGGTTCGCGCCGATGTTCGGCAGGGGTGCCGGGCAGGCCGGTGAGCCAACCCAGCAGATGCCATGCCGCCGGAGCGCGCAATGCCATGCCCAGAATTTCTGTAAACGATTCGAACGGATTAATGATGTGGTCGGTACCGAACGCAGCAATGTTCACTGCGGTCTCCCGTGTTTCGGCTCTTGCCACGACAGGCACACGAGGAGAGAGCAGGCGGGCGGCGATCGAGATGGCCAGGTTGGCGTCATCATCGTTGGTAACAGCAATGACGCCGGCACAGTTCGATTGCGTGAGCCCGGCCTGTTGCAGTATGTCCGGGTTACTTGCGTTTGCTGCGAGCGCAGGTACATCGGCATCGTAGTCGAAGAGGTCGACTTCACCGGCACGGGTCTCATTGATTTCGATCACGACCATGCGGAGTCCGCGCCGATCAAGCGACTGACAGATCATCCGCCCGGTTTCGCCGTAACCGCACACGAGGCAGAACGGGTCGCTCATGTGGAATACCGCGCGCCTGAAGCGCACCAGGGCAATAGCATGTTGAAGGTTGCGGTCGGCCAGCAACGCGAACACGGTTCCCAGGGTATAGGCCCAACCAACGACCGACATGTAGATGCAGAACACTACCCAGAGGCGCTGCTGGTCTGAAAATTCGTAGGGAATCTCACCAAAACCGATTGTGGTGGCGGTATAGCTGATGAAATAGAACGCCCTGAAAAAGCTCATGTAACTGGGCTGGCCATCGATGAGCGGACCGGGCGCCAGAGTGAGGCCAAGCACCGAAATCGAGATGATGCCGATAAGCAGGATCAATGGCGCGCGCAGACGCCGGACGACCATCAGAAAGATGCTCGGGGTGCGCCTTGCGGACGCAACCGGTAGCGTGACCACTTTTCAGCGTCGCTGCATCATGGTTTCGGCAACCAGCATCGTGACCGAAACCGCATTGGCGAGAAACGCTCCGCTCGACAGCGAAATCACTCTTGCTATTTCAACCGGGGTGAGCGGGTCGTGGCCGGCGATATGGGTCGCGTAGCCCCATACCATTGCAGCGGCGATCAATTGCAAATCGGCTACCAGGCTGGTGGCAAGATGAATTGCGCCGATCTGGGTGCGGTCTCCGAATTTGAGCACGGTGGCGATCAGGCTGACGACAATCGCGCAGAACAGTTCATGAATATCATGCGCGGCGGGATCATCTATCGGGCCGAGGATGAACCCGAAATTCAGCGTGGCGGCGAGCAGGATGAAGAAACCGAAGATAACTTTCTCAAAGTTCATGACATCTCCCCTGTGCATGCCGGGAAGCGCCGCACGTGAAGGCGAATCGCAGACCCGGGTTTGTATTATGCGCCACTACGCGCCGACGTGCTTTCTTCCTGTTCTGCGAAGTTCAATTTCATTCCCGTGCTACGAAACGAAGAGGGAGTACCTGTTCAGCCTGCCTTGCGCAAACTGGCGAGATCAACTCGCATGGAAGTTGGCTTGTTCAGAAGCTCGATCAGCACCAAGGCACGGCACTTTCCGTCAGGCATCTGATAGATTGCTTCGATGTTCGCGAAAGGGCCGCCCGTGATCCGAACGATGTTTCCCTGCTCAAACAAACGTTCCGGTTCGGGCTGACAGGACTGTTCGCGGGATTTCAGCAGCGCGATCAGCGTATCATCTGCCAGGGCAGGGCGCTGCCCAAAATGCACCATTTGACTCACGCCGCGTGTCGAGCGAATGGGCCCCCAGCTTTTGCCGAAACCTTCCGGGTCCAGACGGACGAACAGGTAGCGTGGAAACAGGGGTACATCGATGACGGTCAACTTGCGGCTGCGCAGCCTCTCGGCCGGGTAGAGAGGCAGATAACACTCGTAACCCTGCCTTTCAAGGTTTTCCAGCGCGTACTTCTCCAGCCGGGGCTTTGTGTGGATGAGATACCAGTGCATATGTTCTTGTACTTTTGCTTGCGAGAAGTGCGAAGTATTTCAGGCCAAAACGGCGTCATTCTATGCCCATGAGCAGTAACGGGCAACTTGTAAATTTGAATATGTCCGGCTGACTGACAGAGCAGGGATTCTGGTAGTGCCTCAGTTTGAATCGCCTCGAATCCCTCTCCCGCTTGCGGAAGAGGGTGTCCCGAAGGGGCGGGAGAGGGGGATTCTCAAGGATTTTCCGGAAAGGGTGCGCGATAGGGTAAAATCTTACAGTTGTCGCTCCTTATCTTTATGTCTTATAAAAGACATATGGCATAACAATAAAATCAAGCAGCCTGGGTGCAGCCGTTACTGATCACCACAACCCAACATTCATTAAAAGGAGATAGTTGTGCTTGAAGCCTACCGTGTCCATGCTGCCGAGCGCGCGGCGCTTGGCATTCCGCCGTTGCCGCTATCGAAGCAACAAACCGTTGAACTCATCGCGCTGCTCCGTAGCCCCCCCGCCGGTGAAGAAGAATTCTTGCTCGATCTGCTCACAAACCGGGTACCTGCCGGGGTAGACGATGCCGCCAAGGTAAAAGCCGAATTTCTCTCTCAGATTGCGCGTGGCAGAGAAACCTGCGCGCTGGTGTCCAAAGAACGGGCCACTGAGTTGCTTGGAACCATGCTGGGCGGTTTCAATATAAAGCCTTTGACCGAATTGCTGGCCGATGCCGAAGTCGGGAGCGTTGCCGCTGAGGCGTTGAAAAAAACGCTGTTGATCTTCGACTATTTTCATGATGTCGCTGAACTCGCCAAAGGCGGCAATGCGAACGCGAAGGCAGTATTGCAATCCTGGGCTGCGGGGGAGTGGTTTACTTCACGGCCCGAAGTGCCCTCGACACAAAAACTCACCGTGTTCAAAGTGCCGGGTGAAACCAATACCGATGATCTTTCTCCGGCGCCGGATGCCTGGTCGCGGCCCGATATTCCGCTCCACGCACTTGCCATGCTCAAGAATGCACGGCCCGGCATTCAGCCCGAGAAACCCGGCGAACGCGGCCCCGTGAAGTTTCTTGAAGAACTGCGCGCCAGGGGAAACCTCGTTGCTTATGTAGGCGACGTAGTGGGAACCGGATCTTCTCGCAAGTCGGCCACCAATTCCGTACTCTGGTTTACCGGCGAAGACATTCCTTTCGTTCCCAATAAGCGTTTTGGCGGGGTATGTCTGGGCAACAAAATTGCTCCGATCTTTTTCAATACGATGGAAGATGCCGGCGCATTGCCTATTGAAATCGACGTTGACAAGATGGAAATGGGGAACGAAATCGAGCTTGTCGTAGACCACGCGAAAGCCAGCGTTACGGCAAAGAAGGACGGCGTAACCATTGGCATAGCCAAGCTCAAGACTCCCGTGATTCTCGACGAAGTGCGCGCCGGAGGGCGTATTCCGCTCATTATCGGGCGCGCGCTCACTGCACGCGCAAGAGAGGCGCTGGGGTTGCCGCCTTCCACTCTTTTTCGCCTGCCGCAAGCGCCGACAAATACAGGCAAGGGGTTTTCGCTTGCGCAGAAGATCGTTGGCCGTGCCTGTGGCTTGCCGGAAGGGCAGGGGATTCGTCCGGGAACTTACTGTGAACCGAAGATGACCACGGTCGGTTCGCAGGATACTACCGGCCCGATGACGCGCGACGAATTGAAAGACCTCGCCTGCCTCGGTTTTGCCGCCGACATGGTGATGCAATCCTTCTGCCACACCGCCGCATACCCGAAGCCCGTCGACGTCAAAACACACCAGGAGTTGCCCGGCTTCATCAGTTCGCGTGCCGGCGTGGCGTTGCGTCCAGGCGACGGCGTGATCCACTCCTGGCTCAATCGCCTGCTGCTGCCTGACACCGTCGGTACCGGCGGCGATTCGCACACACGCTTCCCTATCGGCATTTCGTTTCCTGCGGGTTCCGGCCTCGTCGCCTTTGCTGCGGCGACCGGCGTCATGCCACTCGACATGCCCGAATCCGTGCTGGTCAGATTCAAGGGCCAGATGCGTCCCGGCATCACCCTGCGCGACCTCGTCAATGCCATTCCGCTCTACGCGATTGGACAGGGTTTATTGACGGTCAAAAAGGAAGGCAAAAAGAACATCTTCTCCGGACGTATTCTCGAAATCGAAGGATTGCCCGATCTCAAGGTCGAGCAGGCGTTTGAACTGACTGATGCTTCCGCCGAACGCTCTGCTGCGGGGTGTACGGTGCGGCTCGACAAAGCGCCCATCGTCGAGTACATGAACTCGAACATTGCGCTGATGAAGTGGATGATTGCCAACGGCTACCAGGACGCGCGCACACTGGAGCGCCGCATCCACGCGATGGAAGACTGGATTGCCAGGGGAGAGTTGATTCAACCCGACGATGATGCCGAATACGCTGCAATCATCGAGATCAATCTTGGCGACATTACGGAACCCATCGTAGCCTGTCCCAACGATCCGGATGATGTAAAACTCCTTTCCGAAGTTGCGGGCGACAAAATCGACGAAGTGTTCATCGGTTCCTGCATGACCAACATCGGCCATTTCCGTGCCGCTGGCAAAGTGCTCGACGGCAAGACCGATTTGCCCGTGCGACTCTGGATTGCCCCGCCCACCCGGATGGATGCCATGATGCTCGTTGAGGAAGGTTATTACGGGATACTGGGCCG
>JAITMK010000119.1 GCA_031277415.1 Azoarcus sp. | reverse complement strand
ACCCGGGGCGGAGTCTACAACTGCTCCGAAGCGATGAGGCCGACGATCAATCGAAGATTGTGCCGAATTCGAGGTCATGCCCAAATCTGTTCAGTAAAAGCAAAAAAGCGGCTTCAGGGGTTTCCCGGAGGACAGCCTTCCCGGCGACGGCGGGAAAATTCGGCAGGAATCATTTACACACCCGCGTAGAATATGGGCGCCCCCCTTTCATCGTGCTACTCAGATGAACAAGACCATTTTCATCACCGGTGCAACATCCGGCTTTGGACGTGCTGCCGCACGCGGAGCCAGCATCATCAACATCGGTTCCGTAGCCGGGCAATGGCCTTATCTCGGCAACCATGTCTATGGCGCAACCAAGGCGTTCGTCAAACAGTTCAGCTACAACCTGTGTTGCGATCTGCTGGGTACGGGCGTGCGATTCAGCCTGTTTGGTGTCTGCTTGCTGTGCGCAGCGGTTTCGCAAGCGCAAAACGTGACCGTCATGCCGTCAGGATTGCCTGTCGATGCTTCGATGAACTGGCAGCAGTGTCAGCGCCTGACTGACGATGATGCGGCGCGGCTGGCCTGTTACGACCGCTGGGCGCGGCAGCAGGCAGCGACGCCGGAGGGCGAGCCTTCCGCTTCACCCGTTCCCCCCGCATTTGCAACGATTCAATCCGACGACAAAACCGAAACGTTGTCTCCCGATGCTGACACGAATGCCGTCAGTACCGATGACAAAGGCTGCCGCGATCATCGATACTCACTCCTCTCTCGCTTCTGGGAACTGGAGTCGGGCAGCAGTTGCGGTACGTTCGGTCTGCGCAGCTACCGGCCGTTGGGTATCGCCCTTTCGATGGCGAACAGCCGACCCAGGACGCCGACTTCGCCCTCGCCCGGCCATACCGCGGAACCGCAAGACTATCAGCCCGGCGAAATTCGCCTCAATCTGTCGCTACGCACCAAGCTTGCGCAGAATCTGTTCACACAGGGTATGCCTGATCACAAGGATTCACTGTGGTTCAGTTACTCGCAACAATCGACCTGGCAACAGTTTAACGCTGGGATTTCACGTCCTTTTCGCACTACCGACCATGAAACCGAGATAATGTATATCTACCCGACGGATATATCGCTGCCCGGTGACTGGCGTTGGCGCTACGCGGGCCTGGGGATTTCGCACCAATCCAATGGGCAGTCCCTTCCTCTGTCACGCAGTTGGAATCGCGTCTTTCTGATGGGCGGCATTGAATTGGACGATCACTGGCGCTTCACGGGGCGCGTCTGGCAGCGCATCCGCGAGAGCGCAGCGGACGATGACAACCCGGATATCACCCATTACGTCGGACACGCCGAACTGGCGGGCTGGTGGACACCCAACAACAAACACAGTTTCGGTGTTACCGTGCGAACCTTCAGCCGCGGTTCGGTACGGCTCGAATGGTTATACGCACTGGGCAATCCGAACCGAAGCAACCTGCGCCTGCACACGCAACTGTTTCGTGGTTATGGCGACACGTTGCTCGACTACAACTATCGGCGTACCGTGTTGAGTATTGGGGTGAGCTTGATGGATTTATGAGCAGGCATCGGACGGCATTTGCGCTCTCAGAAAGCAACGGCGGATATGAGCGAAGGCCGCAATCCAGCGACCGCATATTCCGGCGCGAAGTATGAAAATTGATAAAATCCGTGTCGCTCGTGGCTTATTCACTCCATGAATCCAGGCTCGGTCATTATGAAAAACATTCACAAAATACTGCTGCTGTTCTTTTTCCTGGTTCTGTCCTGGTCCTGGTTCGGTGATACGGACTTTCTCACATGGTGCCTGGAAGTGGCTCCGGGCGTACTGGGCGTCGCCATTCTCGCCTTGACGTACAAAAGGTTTCAATTTACTGATTTTGCTTATATTTTCATCCTTGCGCATTGCGTCATCCTGTTTGTCGGCGGCAGATACACCTATGCAGAGGTTCCTCTGTTTGACTGGATACGCGATGTTTTCGATATGACCCGAAACCATTACGATAAAGTCGGCCATTTTGCACAAGGATTTATCCCCGCGTTGATTACCCGAGAAATACTGATCCGTTTTCAGGTCGTCAAAACGCGGGGGTGGACAAACGTCATGGTGATCAGCATCTGCCTTGCAATATCCGCCATCTACGAAATCATTGAATGGTTTGCCGCGGAAATAATCGGAGAGTCCGCCGAATCGTTTTTGGGGACACAGGGATATGTCTGGGACACTCAGTCCGACATGCTGTGCGCACTGATCGGAGCGAGCTGCATGCTCCTGTTTCTCTCAAAAGCACACGACAATGCCATGAAAGTCAATTGCGAAGCACGCCAAACACTTTCTGCGCCAGAGAGCCGGCTGCACTGAGCGGATTTTCGCGGATGGCCTTCTCCTCTTCCGCCATCATCATGAAGAGACCATCGAGCGCCTTGTTCGTGACATAGCCGTCCAGGGTGCTGTCCTCCTTGCTGATCAGCCCGAACCTGGCGGCGCTCCCGGCAAATTTGTCGTACTGCTCGGCCAGTTTCACCCTGGCAATCGCCTGCTGCACGATGGGCCGGAATCTGTCGCCGAGCGGGCCCGACGTGGTTCGGCGGAAATACTCGGTGGCGGAGTTGTTGCCGCCGGTAAGAATGCCTTTGACATCCTGCACGGACATGTTTCTGATCGCGTCCACCAGCAACTTCTTCGCTTCGGGCACGGCGGCTTCGGCGGCGCGATTGAGGGTGGTTTCCAGTTCATCGACCTGCCTGCCCAACCCAACGGAGCGCATCATTTTTCCCGCTTTGTTCAGTTTATCGGGCAAGGGAATCCGCACCTTGGGATTGCCGAGAAAACCATTTTCCTTGCCGAGCATATCGACGGCCTTGCCCGCCCCCTGGGTAAGAGCCTCCTTGAGACCGGCGGTTGCATCGCTGCTGGTGAGTTGATCAAGAGAAAGCGCATGAGCCGCCCCAGACAGCAACAGGGCAGTGAGAATAATGAATTTGCGCATGACAAACTCCGGGAATACGGCTGGGTTTGATTTTATCCCTTGGGCAGAGCAGCAGGTAAAAATATGTCACACGTCTCTTGACGATAAATAGCTGTAGCGATTACCCTGATTCACTTTGTTTTTTAATGGGAGGCCAGGAGAGATATGACTCAAGTTGCGTATCATAACTTGTACCTTACGCGCACGTACTGGAACTGGGGTGAACGGCCAAATGGCTTCATCATGGGCGTGGTTAGGCTGGATGATCCAAATAGCCAAATTTCATTCCATACACTGGAGTTGCCCGGTTCGGCTACCAATGCAGCAAATCAGATGCGTCCCATCTTGCCCGGGACATACCAACTGACAAAGCATGCAAGCCAGAAAGCGGCACTGAACGGAAAGCCAAAACTTCACAGTAGCAGCCTTTCTATTCAGCGCGCCATCTTGATGCACGCTGGTGCAAGTTCAAAGTCAAGTGAGGGGTGCATCATTTTCGGCATGCCCGCGGGATGGGGAAAGCTAAAAGACAGTGGCCATGTCTGGGATACCATTCTTAAACCATGGCTCGATGCATGCAATTGGCATGCACAAATCCATATTGAACATTCATGAAAACTATTTCTATTTGTATCTCCCTGCTGTTCGTTACCGGCGTTTCGCAAGCCGCCGACTGGACGTATGCCAGTTGGCTGGCGGATGAAACATACAAGCAGGTTATCAGCGAACGAGTTTGTACGTTAAACGTGCTGGCGCAGGATCCCGCCAATACCAATCCGAATTTCGCATGCGCCCGTGGCGCCGACACGGCTATTTCGGGGCTTGGCCTGAATACGGCCCCCGAGGCAATGAACACCCTCGCCAAATTACTTGCGGTGTGGATGAGTGCTGAGACTGCCGAAGCCTTGTCGTGTTCCATCCATGTTCATGGGAAGGCGGTATTGCCTGCGTTCAAATCGCTACAGCCCGCGCAAGCCCGACAAAAGTGTTTGGAGACCGTTGCGGGGTTGGAGGAAAAGCTCCGCGAGAAGAAGTTTCGCGAGGAAGTGTGTCTGGACGAAAAGACGATTGCAGAAAGGCGGGATAGATACATCAGGGAAGTCACGGCGGGCGATATTGTGTGCGAGCCATGGGAGTATTAAAGATCGTAGGTTGGGATCGCAAGTTCATCCCAACCTACGAACTAAAAGACAGTGGCCATGTCTGGGATACCATTCTTAAACCATGGCTCGACGCATGCAATTGGCATGCACAAATTCATGTTAAACAGTTATGAAAGCTATTTGTGTCTCCCTGCTGTTCGTTACCGGCGTTTCGCAAGCTGCCGACTGGACTTATGCCAGTTGGCTGGCGGATGAAACATACAAGCAGGTCATCAGCGAACGTATTTGTACGTTCAATGTGGTGGCGGCAGCAGATCCTAACGCCGATCCGGCTTTTGCATGCGTCCGTGGCGGCGACACAGCCATTTCGGGGCTTGCCCTGAATACAACCCCAGAGGCAATGGACACCCTTGCCAAATTACTTGCGGTGGGGGTGAGTGTAGTGACTGCTGAAGCCTTGTCGTGCTCCATCCATGTTCATGGGAAGGCGGTATTGCCTGCGCTCAAATCACTACAGCCCGCGCAAGCCCGGCGAAAGTGTCTGGAGACCGTTGCGGGGTTGGAGGAGAAGCTCCGCAAGGAAAAGTTCCGCGAGGAAGTGTGTCTGGACGAAAAGACGATTGCAGAAAGGCGGGATAGATACATCAGGGAAGTCACGGCGGGCAATATTGTGTGCGAGCCATGGGAGTATTAAAGATCGTAGGTTGGGATCGCAAGCTCATCCCAACCCGCGAACTGCGTGGTGAAGTTTTCATCCTACCCTATCACCCCACCCACTTCCGCGCATTCCAAAACATCCTCAACCACGGCGAAGCATCCGGGCTTTGGTCGAGCAGCCACTGAGGCGACCAGGACATTTGGAGCGTGCGGGCGGTGCGTTCGGGGTGGGGCATCATGATGGTGAAACGTCCGTCCGGGGTGGTGAAGCCGGTGACGCCTTCGGGGGAGCCGTTGGGGTTGGCGGGATAGAGCCTTGCTGTTTCGCCTCGGTTGTCGATGAAGCGTACTGCGAGCAGCGCAGCATTTCGTGCGGCATCATCCCGAAAAGTTGCTTTTCCCTCGCCGTGGCTCACGACGATGGGCAATCGGCTGCCCGCCATGCCGTCAAGGAAGATGGAAGGGCTGTTCAGCACTTCCACCATTGAAAAACGCGCCTCGAACTGTTCACTGCGGTTGCGATGAAAGCGCGGCCAATTCTCTGCGCCGGGAATGATCGGGGCAAGGTGCGCCATCATCTGGCATCCGTTGCAGACGCCCAATGCGAAGGTATCGGTACGGGCAAAGAAGGCTTCAAACTGTGTGCGCAGAACCGGGTTGAAGAGGATGGATTTCGCCCAACCCTGTCCTGCGCCGAGCACGTCGCCGTAGGAGAAACCGCCGCAGGCGGCAAGCCCTCTGAATTGCGTGAGGTCATGCCGTCCCGATTGCAGGTCGGACATGTGCACGTCGACGGCGTCGAACCCCGCGCGTGTAAAGGCCGCTGCCATTTCAAGCTGCGAGTTGACGCCCTGTTCGCGCAGGATCGCCACCTTCGGTCGTGCGCCGGTGGCGATGAAGGGGGCGGCAACGTCTTCCCGGATATCGAACGTGATGTTCACGGAAAGGCCCGGATCATCCGCGTCGGCGAGCGAGTCGAATTCTTCCTGCACACATTCGGCATCGTCGCGCAGGCGGGCAATCTGGTAGCCGACTTCCGACCAGACGCGCAGCCAGTCCGCGCGCGGCCCGGAAAGCATCAGGCGGGCGTTGCGGCGGAAACGAATTTCGTCCTTGTCGTTGGGTTCTCCGATGAAGTGGTAATCGAGTCCGGCTTCGTTCAGAACAGCCCCGACAGCAGAGCGGTCGCGGCGGCGGATTTGCACTACGGCGCCGAGTTCTTCGGCAAAGAGCGCCCCGAACAGGCGGTCGTCGAAGCGACCCTTGAGCAGTTCCGGGTTTTTGTCGAGGCCGTCGGCATCGTTCATTGCATTGTCGTAGCAGATGGTGTCGAGTACCAGCGACAGGCCGCACCGGCTGGCAAAGGCCATTTCGCAGACGGTGGCAAACAGGCCGCCGTCGCTGCGGTCGTGGTAGGCGAGGATCAGGTCGTCGCGGCAAAGCCGCCGGATCGCGCCGAAAAAGGCGGCGAGATCTTCCGGGGCAATGTCCGGCGCGTGCTCGCCGACGGCATCAAAGACCTGTGTGAGCACCGAGCCGCCCAAACGATGTTTTCCCCGGCCCAGGTCGATGAGGATGAGTTCGGTTTCCTCATTTTCCGGAAACTGGAGTTGCGGCGTCAGGGTGCGGCGGATGTCCACGACGGGCGCAAAGGCCGTAACGATGAGTGAAAGCGGGGCGACGACCTGTTTGTCTTCTTCGCCTTCTTTCCAGGCCGTGCGCATCGAAAGCGAATCCTTGCCGACGGGAATCGACAGCCCGGCGGCGATACAGAATTCGGATACGGTCTGTACGGTATCGAAGAGTTTGGCATCCTCGCCTCGATGCCCGGCTGCCGCCATCCAGTTGGCCGAAAGTTTGACCTGGGTGAGCGAATCGATGTCGGCGGCAGCGATGTTGGTAATGGCCTCGCCTACCGCCATGCGCCCGGAAGCGGGCGCATCCACGCAAGCCAGGGGCGTTCGTTCGCCCATTGCGAAGGCTTCGCCCTTTGTTCCGGAAAACGCCATTGCGGTGACGGCGACATCGGCCACCGGTACCTGCCACGGCCCGACCATCTGATCCCGCGCGGTCAACCCGCCCACCGAGCGGTCGCCGATCGTGATGAGAAAGCGTTTGCTTGCCACCGCCGGATTGCGCAGCACCCGCAGCGCCGCATCGGCCAGATCGAGTTCGGTGACTTCAAAGGGCGGCAGATGCACCGCGCGGCGCGACACATTGCGGGTCATTTTCGGGGGCTTGCCGAGCAGGACTTTCATTTCCATGTCGACCGGCGTGTTGCCGAAGTGGTGGTCATCGAGCACCAGACGCCCGTCGTTGCTCGCCGTGCCGAGCACGGCAAACGGGCAACGCTCGCGCGCGCAGATTGCGGAAAACGCATCGAGGTCGTCTGGAGAAATCGCCAGCACATAACGTTCCTGCGCCTCGTTGCTCCAGATTTCGCGCGGACTCATGCCGGGTTCTTCAATCTTCACCTCGCGCAGTTCAAAACGCGCACCCAGTCCGGCGTGATCGGCGAGTTCAGGCATGGCGTTGGAAAGGCCGCCCGCGCCGACATCGTGAATGGCGATGATGGGGTTGACTTCTCCCCGCTGCCAGCAGGCATCGATCACTTCCTGACAGCGGCGCTGGATTTCAGGGTTGCCGCGCTGCACGGAGGCAAAATCGAGATCGGCGGTGTTGGCTCCGGCAGCCATACTCGATGCCGCGCCGCCGCCCAGACCGATCAGCATGCCGGGGCCGCCCAACTGGATCAACAGCGTTCCCGGCGGGAAGGTGGGCTTTTGCGCCTGTTGCGCCTGAATGTTGCCGACGCCGCCCGCGATCATGATCGGCTTGTGATAGCCGCGCACCTCACCTGCAACGGCCTGCTCGAAGGCGCGGAAGTAACCGGCCAGATTGGGCCGTCCGAATTCATTGTTGAATGCCGCCGCGCCCAGCGGGCCTTCGATCATGATATCGAGCGCCGAAGCGATGCGATCCGGCTTACCGTAGGGCTTTTCCCACGGCTGATTGAACCCCGGAATGGCGAGATTGGACACCGAAAACCCGGCCAGCCCCGCCTTGGGGCGCGCACCGCGTCCGGTTGCGCCTTCGTCACGGATTTCTCCGCCCGCGCCGGTCGATGCACCGGGGAATGGCGAAATCGCGGTCGGATGGTTGTGTGTTTCCACCTTGGCGAGAAGGTGCGTCATCTCGCTGTGAAAGCGGAAAACGCCGTCGGAGTCCGGGTAGAACCGCTCGGCATCGAAGCCCTCGATTACCGAAGCATTGTCCGTGTAAGCCACCACCGTGCCGCCGGGATGCGCCTTGTGAGTGTCGCGGATCATGGCGAAGAGCGACTTTTCCATCGGGCGGGCGTCGATCACCCAATCGGCGTTGAAAATCTTGTGACGGCAATGTTCGGAGTTGGCCTGCGCGAACATCGTCAATTCCACGTCCGTGGGATTGCGCCCCATCCGGGTAAAGTTCTCGACGAGATAATCCACTTCGTCATCGGAGAGCGCCAGTCCCAGTTCCGCGTTGGCCGCTTCCAGCGCCGCGCGGCCAGTTCCGATGATATCGACCGTCGTAAACGGCGTAGGCGCATAGTGATGAAACAGCGATTGCGCCTCATCGAAGGTTGCCAGCACCGATTCGGTCATGCGGTCGTGCAACGCGGCAGGCGCAGCCGTTGGGGGATTGGCGGAATCGATGAAATACGCAAGGCCGCGCTCGATGCGTATCACCTTGCCGAAGCCGCACTGCCGCGCAATGTCCGTGGCCTTCGACGACCACGGCGAGATCGTGCCGAGCCGGGGCGTCACCAGCCTCAAGGCACCGGGGGGAAGTTCGCCGTCCGGCACACGGGCATCCAGGAGTTCACCGAGCCGTGCCAGTTCCCCGCTGGAAAGCGCATCGCCGATTTCGATGAAATACCAGACCTCCGCTACCAGGTCGTTGAGCCCCTGCGCCTCCGGGGCGAGATTGCGGGCAAGCCGTTCGAGACGGGGACGGGAAAATGCGGCTGTGCCGCGAAGCTGGAGAATCGGGAGGGGCATGGCGAAAGGAAAAACCCTTTTATCTTTGTTTTTTTGATTTGGCAGGAAGATACAGCTCAGTACTATCGTATTAAACTACGTCTGTACCATAACAGGACAAAGCGAGTCGTGCAAAACCTGAACGGCCCGCCCCATCATATAACGCTGCTTCCTGCAAAAAACAGTGCGAAGCCCGAAAGGAGGAAAGGATGGAACGCGAATCGATGGAATTTGATGTCTTGATCGTTGGTGGAGGCCCGGCTGGCCTGGCGGCGGCGATCAGGCTCAAGCAACTCGCTGCCGAACGCAATCACGACGTTTCGGTGTGTCTCATTGAGAAAGCTGCAGAAATTGGCGCGCATACCCTGGCCGGTACAGTTCTTGATATCAAATCCCTTGAAGAACTTTTTCCGGACTGGAAAGAGCGCGGTGCACCGATCAAAACCAATGCAATGGAAGATCGCGTCCTGTATCTCACCAAAACCAAATCTTATGCCTTTCCGCTCTTTGCCCTGCCGGATTGTTTCAACAATCACGGAACCTACATCGTTCGCATGGGTGAAGTCGTCAAATGGATGGGCGAGCAGGCTGAAGCGCTGGGCGTCGAAGTCTATCCGGGTTTTGCGGGTGCGGACGTGCTTTATGACGAAAACGGCGCGGTCAAGGGCGTTGTCACGGGCGACATGGGCGTGCTGCACGATGGTACGCAGGGGCCGAATTTTCAGCCCGGCATGGAACTCCTTGCCAAATACACCCTCTTTGCGGAAGGTTGTCGCGGCCACCTCGGCAAACGCCTCGAAGCCAAATATAACCTGCGCGAAGGCGCCGACCCGCAGGTTTTCGGCGTCGGCACCAAGGAACTCTGGGAAGTCCCCGGCAATCCCCATCATCGCCCCGGCCTCATCATTCACACCTGTGGCTGGCCGCTCACCAGCGATGTTTACGGCGGATCGTTCATGTACCATCTCGATGACAATCTCATTCAACTGGGACTTGTCGTCGGCCTGAATTACAGCAATCCTTTCCTGTCGCCGTTCGAGGAAATGCAGCGTTACAAGACTCACCCCGATATCCGCAAATACCTGGAAGGGGGCAAACGCCTGGCCTATGGCGCGCGAGCCATCGCTACCGGCAACATCCAGAGCCTGCCGCGCCTGGTCTTCCCGGGCGGCGTGCTCATCGGCGACGATGCGGGCTTTCTCAATGCCGCACGCATCAAGGGCAATCACACTGCCATCAAATCCGGTACCCTCGCCGCCGTCGCCACGATCGATGCCATCATGGCTGGTCGCCAGCGCGATACCCTTACCGCCTTCCCTATCGCTTTCCGCGAATCGTGGCTCTACACCGAGTTGCACAAGACGCGCAATTTCAAGCCGTTCATGAAGAAAACCTTCTGGGTTGGTTCCATGCTCTTCGGCATGGATCAAAAGCTCTTCTTCGGCAAGGCTCCCTGGACGCTGCACAACCACAGCGATCACGACAAGCTCAAACCCGCCGCCGAAAGCAAGAAGATCGATTATCCCAAGCCCGATGGCGTGCTGACTTTCGACCGCTTGTCCTCGGTTTTCCTCTCCAACGCCAATCACGAAGAAAGCCAGCCCTGCCACTTGCGGCTCAAGAACCCCGAGGCTGCCATTTCCGTCAACCTGGAAGTCTACGATTCGCCCGAACAGCGTTACTGTCCGGCCGGGGTCTACGAGATCGTCAATGACGGTGAAAATGGCAAGCCACGGCTCCAGATAAACTTTTCGAACTGCCTGCACTGTAAAACCTGTGACATCAAGGATCCGACGCAGAACATCGACTGGGTCACGCCCCAGGGTGGTGAAGGGCCAATCTATCAGGGCATGTAGCCGGTCAATCAAGCAGTTATCCGATGAACGATGCCGCTCTCGTAGCGGCATCTTTTTTGTGGAACCTCCGCATTACCCTGCCTCCATCGCTTGTCATCCTGCTTGATACCGCAGAATCCACGCAGCATCTGGATTCCGCGACTTCGCTTTGCGCTGCGCTGCAATGACAGGATGGGTTTTGCAGAGAAATCCTTATGTGCCGCCGGAAAGTGTCGATTAATAGTCATGTTTTGCTTGTTCAACCGTGACATGGCCTGAAATGGGTATTTTTTTACGTCAATAGATTCCTGCTTCATGGAAACTCTTCTTATGAAGCTTCACCTAATCCGTTGGAAGCTGCCTTTGATGAAGATCATCCATGAACGGAGATTTGAGCGCGGAAACAGCACCGGGTAAGTACTCGTATAGCGCCATATGTGCGCGGTTGGTTGATCGTTTCTACGCGTTGACCGTACCGAATTGGGTATATCACCCGACGATGCAGGCAATTCGGAACGGTTTTTTATTTTGTTTGCCATTGGTTACGGCGGGAGCGCTTGCCGTTCTCCTCAACAACCTGCCCCTGTCTGGCTATCAGGACTTCATGAAAGAAGTGTTTGGGGAAAATTGGCACAAATTCGGCGGACTCATCTGGCAGGGCACTTTCGGAGTGCTCTCGGTGCCGATGCTGGCCGGCACAAGCTATCACATTACCGTCCTGCATAACCAGCGGCACATTGACAATCCCGTCAGTCCGGTCATCGTCGCTCCGACGTCGCTGACATGTCTGATGGTTATCCTGCCGACAGACGGAGAGAACGGAATCCTGGAATATATGGGGACGCAGGGGCTGTTCGTCTGCATCCTCGTGGCCATCATCTCCAGCCAGATTTTCCTCAGGCTGGCACGCATACGGCGGTTGTCCATGCTGATTTATTCAGGAGGCATGGAGGCTTCGATCCAGCAATCCCTGGCCTTTCTCCTGCCGGGTATCCTGACTGTCGCGCTGTTCGCCGGTTTTTATCTCCTCTTCCTGACGGTATTCGGCATCTCGATCCATCAAGCGGTGCATGACGCAATCCTCTTTCCTTTCCAGTTCGAGGGGATTCAGCAAATGATGGACTCGAGCATTCCTTACGTTTTTCTCGTCGATGCTTTCTGGTTTTTCGGCATCCACGGTACGAACGTGCTCGATCCCCTGACCACGGGTCTGTTTGAGGCCGCGCAACAGGCCAACCAGACAGCACTGGAAATGAATCTGCCGCTGCCCAATATCGCCACCAAGATTTTTCTGGATATGTTCGTGTTCATAGGCGGTGCCGGCACTTCCGTCTGCCTGCTCGCAGCGTTGCTGATTGCCAGCAAAAACAGTGGCAGCCGACGGCTGGCAAAAATCTCTCTTGTGCCAGGAGTGTTCAACATCAATGAAATCCTGCTCTTCGGTCTGCCTGTCGTCCTGAATCCCATTTTTATCGTGCCTTTCGTGCTGGTTCCGATTGTTTTGACAATAATCAGTTACATGGCGGTGTATTACGGCCTCATTCCCCCGCCTATCCAGGAGCTTAGTTGGACGACCCCGCCGATTCTCGGAGGCTATTTCTCCACCGGTTCGCTTTCGGGCAGCCTGCTGCAGGTCTTCAACATTGCGCTGGGAACCCTGATCTACATTCCCTTCGTCCGCATTTCCGACCGGGAAAAGACAGCGCGCCAGAAAAAAGCCATGCAGGCACTCATGGAAATTGCCTGTAACAACGCGGTGGGGCCTTCCGGCAAGAAATGTCTTGACCGTAACGACGAAATCGGTGTGCTCGCCCGCGCCCTGGCGCATGATCTGAAACATGCGCTGAAAACCAATACCGGCCTTTATCTCGAATACCAGCCGCAGGTCGACCATGAAACCGGCACGGTTATCGGCGCAGAAGCGTTGGTGCGCTGGAAGCATCCGGTTTATGAAGCTATTCCCGTGCCGATCATGGTGGCGATTTCCGAAGACGGTGAATTCATGTGCTCCCTCGGCATCTGGGTTCTGAACGAAACCTGTGCCGAACGAGCGCGCTGGCGGGATGCGGGTATCGACGAGCGTTTCAAGCTCTCGGTCAACGTCTCCATCCAGCAACTCGGTGACAACAAGCTGGTGGAAAAAGTGATGGCCTGCCTGGATCGCCACAATCTGCAGAGTCACATGATCGGCATCGAAGTCACCGAGTCCATCGCCCTCGATCCGGAAAGCCCGCAGATCCTGGTATTGAAAGAACTCAGCGACATGGGATTCATTATTTCGATGGATGACTTCGGGATGGGGCACAGTTCTCTGGTCTATCTCAAATACTTTCCGGTCGATGTCCTGAAAATCGACCGGGCACTTTCCAAGGATGTCGCCACAAGCAATATCTGCGTGGAAGTCATCAGCACCATCGTTGATCTGTGCCGCTCCCTGAACGTGAAAATTGTCGTCGAGTACGTGGAAAACCAGGAACAAATCGACGTACTTCTGTGTCTGGGTTGTCATGTGTTCCAGGGTTATTTCTACAGCCCGCCCGTTTCGGGGGAAAAATGTTTGCAATACGTACAAGATATGAATCGCAATAGGGAAATGAGATGAACGCCTTCGCCCGTGAGGAGCAATGCCGGAGGGCAAAGGGGTTTTCTTTCATGAACAGACAAAATGAAATTTCTGACATCCATTCTTTGTTTTTTGACCTCGATTTTTGTCCATGCCCAACCCGCACTTGCTTCAGACGAATCCGCGCCCGCTACGGCGCAGGAGCGGATCGCGGAACCAGGGGAGGGCTTGTTGCCTGTGGTTTCCGGCAATCTTTTCTATTTCAGCCGTCATCGGAAACGCTACGATGTCGATGAGAAACGTTTCCGTGACAACCTCCATCACCAGACCCTGCAAGGCAGCATAAATATCAGTACGCCTTATTACGGCGATGTTGCAGGTCTCGAACTGGGGCTGTTTTCTACGACCGACCTTGCCAACAGCGCCAGCCCGTATCACGAAATGAGTTTTTTCCCCTGGCGGGATCCCTGGTCACCGGACTGGTCGAAGCGCGATGCGAAAAGCGGGAATTCCCTCTATCGCGCTCATCTGAAACTGCGGCATGTTACGGGCGACCGGCAGTTCTGGGGCAAGGTGGGTTATTTTCAGCCAACCGGCCCGGGTGTGATTGGCGTCAACTGGTCGCTCATGCCCGGCACTTACCGGGGGCTGGAAGCCGGGCTGGACAGCGGCCCGTTCAGCGTTGCCTTTGCCTGGGCCGATCAGTACAAGGCGCCGTGGTTTTCAGACCTTTTCCATTTCTATGAAAATGACGATCAAACCCGTGTCGATCATCTCTGGTCGCTCGGCGCGCGCTTTCATTTCACGCCCGAATTTTCAGCGGAAGCGGCCTATGGCGAATCGCATGACTTTTTGCGAAGCGCCCATCTCAAGTTCAAATACACCTCACCCGGCGAAAAGGTCTACCTCAGTTACCAGTTGTACGGCATGGCTGACCGCGACGAGTCCGGCTCGCCCAACAACCAGTACGGCGGCCATGTTGCCCATCAGCACTATCTGGCCGCCGCCTGGCGTTCAGCCCCCTGGATCCTGCGGGCCGAATTTCTCCATACCCGCGCACCCAGCAGCCAACCGCAACACGCGGGTTATTTTGGCTATCGTCTGACGGGCCGGTATGGCGGCCCGAACGGCGCGTATGAACCCTGGTGGGACAACCGTTCCGACTGGAATCACAACAGGGAGAGCGCCGTTTTCCTGAGCGTTTCCCGTTCCCTGGATGATCTTCTGGGCGTCTCCGGCTTCACTGCGGGGCTTTCCGGTGTGCAGGGTTGGGGTGGCCGGGTTCATGGCGTGGAAGAACGCTTGCGGGAGAACGCCTGGTCGGTGGATTTTGCCTATACCGTGCCCGGCGGCCCTCTGAAAAATGCCTTCATCGGTCTTCACTATACCCGTTACGACAACAGAACCAATCTGCCAAGCTATCCGGAGAGAGGCTTCAAGAATCTCTTTCAGGACGAACGGGATCTGAAAATCCTTTTGACGATTCCCTGGCAGCTTCGCTAGAAAAACACTGCAACAACAGTGCCGTAAATGCTTGTCATTTCAAATCTGCGTAAATTGGGGCACATCAGCAGGTTTTGTTCTAAGATATCGCTCCGTGCCCGGATTTTTGAGTACGGCAACGTGTTCGACAAATGCGAATCGCTTTAGCGCCCACGCAAACCATCAGGAGACACATCAACATGGCTTTCACGCTTCCTTCCCTGCCTTATGCCCAGGACGCCCTGGCTCCTCATATTTCGGCGGAAACCCTGGAGTTCCATTACGGCAAGCACCATCAGACTTATGTGACCAACCTCAATAATCTGACCAAAGACACCGAGTTTGAAAATCTCGACCTCGAAGCTGTCGTCAGAAAAGCGCCTGCGGGCGGCATTTTCAACAACGCGGCGCAAGTCTGGAATCACACCTTTTTCTGGAACAGCCTCAAACCCAATGGCGGCGGAGAACCTTCCGGTGCGCTGGCGGCAGCGGTTGCCAAAAAATGGGGATCATTTGCGGAATTCAAAAAAGCCTTTCTGGCATCCGCGACCGGCAATTTCGGTTCCGGGTGGACGTGGCTGGTGAAAAAGGCCGATGGCAGCCTCGACATCGTCAATACCAGCAATGCCGGAACGCCGCTCACCACGAGCGACAAGCCGCTGATCGTCGTCGATTTGTGGGAACATGCCTATTACATCGATTACCGCAACCGTCGACCCGATTTCGTCACCGTTTTTCTCGACAAACTGGCGAATTGGGATTTCGCAGAGAAGAACTTCGCCTGATCCATGAATCCGCTGCTCCAGATCCGCGCCCTCGGCCAGCAGATATGGCTCGACAACCTGTCCCGCGCCCTGCTCGACGGCGGGGATCTCGCGCGCTTCATTTCCGAGGATGGCATTGCCGGGATTACCACCAACCCGGCAATTTTCCAGAAAGCCATTGCTGGCGGACGTGATTACGAAGACGACCTTGCCCGTCTCAAACAACAGCCGATTTCGGCTGAAGAACGTTACGAGCAACTGGTCATCGAGGATGTGCAGCGTGCCTGTGATCTGCTGCATCCCCTGTTTGAGCAATCGCGCGGCAATGCCGGATACGTGAGCCTCGAAGTTTCACCCGCATTGGCTCAGGATGCCGAAGGCACGGTAGCGGCGGGCAAACGCCTCCACGCTCAGGCCGGGCGTTCCAACCTGCTCATCAAGGTTCCGGGCACCCCTGCCGGTCTGGTTGCAATCGAACGGTTGATTGGCGAAGGCATCAACGTCAATGTCACGCTGCTGTTCTCGCCCGCACATGCCCGCGCGGCAGCGGACGCCTATCTGCGCGGACTTGAGCGCCTGCGGGCGGCGGGCGGCGAATTGCAACGTGTCATGTCGGTGGCAAGTCTTTTTCTGTCTCGGGTCGATACCCTGGTCGATGCGCGTCTCGATGCGCTCGGCGGTGAAGCGTTGCCGCTACGCGGGCAGGCGGCGGTTGCAATGGCGCGGGTCGCCTACCAAGCCTGGCGCGATCATTTTCATGGCCCGGACTTCGCGACCTTGCGCGCAACCGGGGCGCGTCCGCAATACCTGCTGTGGGCAAGCACCGGCACAAAAAACGCCGCCTACAGCGACCTGCTTTATGTCGAACCTTTGATCGGTGCGGAAACGATTACGACCCTGCCCGATGCCACTCTGGCCGCTTTGCGCGATCATGGCCGCGTCAATGAAACCCTGACGCACGACGTAACCGCTGCGCACACGCTCATCGGCCAACTTGCCCTGCATGGTATCGATCTCGCCGAGGTTGGCGAAACCCTCCAGGCCGACGGGCTTGCGCAATTTGAGCAGGCATTCGCCAGACTGCTCGATCAGGCCGCCTGAATCATTCCGCAGTATGGTCCGCGAAGGAAACAGGTTCAAACCACGAAAACCGGGGTAACTCAGTTCTCTCCAGGTTCGTCACATTCAATGCGGTAGCGACTGGATTTTCTCTCTGGAAAGCCCTGTCAGCGCCATGATGTCTTCGATGGGCAGATTCTTTTTCAAAGCGGCAGTGGCAACGGAGAGAAGTCCTTCCTCGCGACCTTTCTCAAGACCTTTCTGAAGCCCTTCTTCACGGCCTTCTTCACGCCCTTTCTTGATCCCATGCTCGCGTCTCGCCTGCATATCCCATTCCCACTTCTCGCGGGATTCGGCCAGCAGCCGTTCGCGTTCGTCTTCCGTGAGTTCTTGCAGTCGGCCTACCGCCTTGGCGATCTGGGGGTTTTTCTCTGCGAGCATCTTCAGTTCCTC
>JAITMK010000083.1 GCA_031277415.1 Azoarcus sp. | reverse complement strand
GTTCTGTCTGGATGAATCTTTATCCGGCGCTGGCAATTCGGCAGGCGGGAAACGACAACATGTTGTTTAACCGTATCGTTCCAGAAATAGGGTTGTTCGCGCACGAGTACCAGCGCATGAGCCTTGCTTTCAACGATCATCGACGTTGCGCTGTTTTCGCAAGCAACCAGCAAAGGCAACGCACTCAGCGATATGAGGATGTGAAGCGGGACATGCTGATGCGAAAATGTCATGGAGGCTCTCCGCCGGGCTCTTAAGCACCCAACTTCCACGCAACGGTTTCACCGGCGCGTAATGGAACCAGTTTATCCCTTTCATAGTCATAATGGGTTGGCGCTTTCCATGATTCGCGCAGGAGTGTGATTTTGTCCGCATTGGGAGGCAAACCGTAGAACGTCGGGCCGTTCAGACTGGCGAAGGCTTCGAGCCGGTCGAGTGCGCCTTCGGCCTCGAACGCCTCGGCATACAGTCCAAGCGCCAGCGGTGCGGTGTAGCAACCCGCGCAACCACAGGCAGCCTCTTTCGTGTGGGCAGCGTGCGGTGCGGAGTCGGTTCCAAGGAAAAAGCGAGGATTTCCCGAGCATACTGCCTTGATGAGCGCCTGGCGATGGGTTTCGCGCTTGAGCACGGGCAGGCAATAGTGATGCGGTTTCAGCCCTCCGACGAGAAGTGCGTTGCGGTTGAAAAGCAAATGGTGCGCGGTGACAGTGGCAGCAACATTGGCCCCGGCGGCGCGGACGAATTGGGCCGCCTCGGACGTGGTGATATGCTCGAACACGATTTTGAGACCCGGAAAATGGCGCACCAGCGGCGAAAGCGTTTTTTCTATGAATACTCGTTCGCGGTCGAAAATATCGACATCCTCCGCCGTCGCTTCGCCATGCACGCACAGCACCAGTCCGAGCTTTTCCATGCGTTCGAGCACGGGATGAATGAGATCAACCGCGCTGACTCCCGCGTCGGAATGAGTCGTCGCGCCTGCCGGGTACAGTTTGGCCGCGATCACGACTTCGCTTGTCTTTGCGCAGTCGATTTCTTCCGGCTGTGTATTGTCGGTGAGATACAAGCTCATCAACGGCTCGAAAGCCGAGTCTTGCGGAACGCTGGCGAGAATACGTTCCCGATAGGCCAGCGCCTGCACCGTAGTCGTCACCGGCGGACGCAGATTGGGCATGATGAGCGCCCGCCCGCACCAGGCTGCGGAATGCGGCACGACGACATCCAGGGCGTCATCATCGCGCACATGTAAATGCCAATCGTCCGGGCGGATCAAGGTCAGGGATGCAAGTTTCTCCGAGGAGAAAGGTGTTGGCTCCTGCGTTGGCGCAGATGTCGTCTTGGGTGGGAGCATATCGTCTGGCATACTTATAATCCGAGCGGAAATTATCTCATTGATGTTGTTTCAGAGCATGTGCATAAAGTCCTTTGCGTGATACACCTGTGATCTCGGCAGCCAGACGCACCGCCGTTTTGAGCGGTAACTCATCCAGCAACAGGCCGAGAATACGCAAAGCGTCGGCATCGATCCCATTGGGCATCTCTGCGCCACGGACGATCAGCACGAACTCGCCGCGGAGGCGATTGGCGTCGGCGGCAAACCACGCCTCGGCCTCGTTCAGCGGTATCACAGCAATCTCTTCATGCAGCTTGGTCAACTCGCGCGCAATAATAATTTCACGCCCGCCGCCAAAAACCTCAGCCATATCGGCCGTACATGCCTTGATGCGATGAGGCGTTTCGTAGAACACCATCGTGTTGTGCTCATCGGCCAGTGCCGTAAGTGCCGTGCGCCGCGATTGCGTTTTCGCAGGCAGAAAACCGATGAAACGAAAACCGCCCTCGGCGATTCCTGCCACCGACAGCGCCGCTATCGCCGCGCAGGCCCCCGGAACCGGTGAGACCGCGTAGCCTGCTTCCCGTACCCGCTCCACCAGCCGGGCGCCGGGATCGGAAATCGCCGGTGTGCCTGCGTCGGTGATCAGCGCCACATGCTCCCCCCGGGCAAGCCTTTCGATGATCTGCCCGGCTGCCTGTTGTTCGTTATGTTGATGCACGGCCAGCAATCGCCGGGGACGAATGCCGAAAGCGTCAAGCAGTTTCTGGCTATGGCGGGTATCTTCGGCTGCAATCGCATCCACAGCCGCCAGCGTATCGCGCGCCCTGGGCGACAGATCCCGCAGATTTCCGAGTGGAGTCGCCACGATGTACAATGACGGCGTACTAAGCAGGGGCGAAATGATGGACTCGTTCATGAGTTGGAAAACAGGAAAGAAGCGGCAAGGTCAGATTGTGAAAGCGCCTGCCTCTCCGGCGCAAGCCCGTGGACAACTGGCCGAAGAACACGCTGCCGCATGGCTGATGGCTCATGGGCTGAAAATCCTGGCCCGTAACGTACACTGCCGTGGCGGAGAACTGGATCTGGTCTGCCTGGAAGGCAATATCCTGGTTTTTGTCGAAGTGCGCTTGCGCACAAATCCCCGCTTCGGCTGCGCGGCAGAGAGTATCACGCCCACCAAGCGGCGGCGCATCATTTTTGCCGCGAAATGGTGGCTTCTCCGCGCCGGACGCGCGCATCAGGATCGGCCCTGCCGCTTCGATGCCGTCCTGTTCGATAACGGGCCTGTTTCCGAGCCGCAGTGGATTCGCAGCGCGTTCGAGAGTGCATGACGCAGGCAGGTCCAGGCTTTTTCGCGGCCCTTGCGGGGCGCTTTTTTCCGCAAATGGGAAAGGATCACGCAGCCATGTAGGGGCGTTGCGTGCAACGCCCTTGCAAAACATCATTCCAATTGGCGCGCCCCTATAAACCCCGCGCATATTGGTAGATGTATGACCAAGGGCGTTGCACGCAACGCCCCTACAGAGACGGTTGGAGTTACTTTTTGGCCTTGGTTCCTCCGCCCTTGGCCGCAGGCGCCGGAGCGGCAGTGCCTACCGTGATTTGCGGTTTGAGCTGCACCATTGATTTTTCTCCGATGCCCGGAACCTTGATCAGGTCGTCGACGGTGGCAAATGGGCCGTGCTCCTTGCGGTATTCGATGATGGCATTGGCCTTGGAAGGACCGATGCCGTTGATCTGCTGCAAGGCTGCCGAGTCGGCGGTGTTGATGTTGACCGGCTCTAACGCCATTGCGCCCAATGGGCACAGAGTTAGTGCGAAAAGAAGTGAACACAGAAAACGACGCATGACGATACTCCTTGACGGTTAAAGGAGTACGCAGAATAAATATCCTTTTATTCTATGTCAACGGTATTTGCAAAAGGATGCCGGACGGTGCATTCATTCGTTGTTGAACTTCGCCGGTAACCAGCCGCGTTCGACCGAATCCCGGAAACACCAGGCCGGAGTGGTTTCGGTTTTGTAGCTCCAGAAAAACCAGCCAAAGAGTTTTTCAAAGGCCAGAAGTTGCGCCGCCGCATAGCCCCGGGTAGCAACGTTCTGCTGGAAGGCGTCCATGCGTTCGAGCGCGTGGTTGTACGGGCCTTCGGCCCACAGCGAGACGACCTTGAGGTCGAGCCCCAGGCTCCATTCGCCACAGATCGCAGGCAGGCCGAGAGCCGCATTGATCGAATCCGCCTCGTCGCGCCATTCCCCGGTAGCCTTGCGTATATGCTCAAAGATGTCGGAGTCGATGTCGTGGCGCTCGAAGCACTGGTAGCGGTGGTAATCGAAAATGACGTTCTGCCAGGTTGGCGGCTGCATGAAGCCGAGATATTCACGGTAAGAGCGAAAGCCGTCGTGAAACACCACTGCCACGCGCTCGGGCGGACAATGCTTGCGGATGCGCTCATAGGCGGCGAGGGTGTACCGCTTCAGAATGTCGGTGGGTACGTCCCAGCGCGGCTCGTTCAGCACCTCGATGGCAAAGAGCGCCGGATGCGCGCGGTAACGCTCTGCCAGACGTTCGAGCACCACAAGCGAGTGTTCAAGATATTCTTCCTTCGTGTGCCATTCCACCACGTCCTTGATACCGCCGTTATCGAATCCGTTCTGACAGCCGGGGGCGGCGTGGAGATCGATCATCACCTTGAGTCCGAGTTTTGCCGCCCAATCCAGGGCGCGGTCGAGCACATCGATACCGCCCGTGACGAATGGATGAGGATTGGCCCCGTACTTGGGGTGGTACGGATAGCCGGGGCCGAAAATCCAATGCCCGACCGGAATGCGCACCGCGTTCAGCCCGCGTTCGGCAATCCAGGCGAAATCCTCGTAAGTGATGAAGCTATCCCAGTGCGCGCGCAGCCTTTCGGTTGCGGCACTTCCCAGTTCGGCACACCAGGTCGTTTCGTCGGTAGCTTCCATGCCTTCAAAGAGACTCGGTTTCATCCATTTTTCAAGCAACAGCCAGTTTCCGAGATTGACGCCGCGCAGTTTGTTCATTCCGGGTTCCTCCGTTTATCCTACACACTGTTTCATTGCAGCCATGACGCGGTATGATGTGTCGGATCATGCGCCTATTTTTTATTTTTATTTTCACACTCTTTTACGGTTTTGGGTTCAGCGCCTCTGCGGCTGACTTGCCTGACCTTGGCGACGTGGTGGGTATCGATGATCTCTCACCGGCACGGGAGCGGCAAATTGGCGAGCAGATCATGCGCGAGATCCGCAGGGATCCTGCCTTGCTCGATGACCCCGAGGTTGAGGAATACATCAACCGCCTCGGGCAGAGGTTGGTGGCGGCAAGCGCGGAAACCGGCCATTCGTTCGAATTCTTCGTGGTCAAGGATGCCATGCTCAACGCCTTCGCCTTGCCGGGCGGCTATATCGGCGTGCATACCGGGTTGATTCTTGCCGCGCAGTCGGAATCGGAACTGGCCGGGGTGCTTGCGCATGAAATCGGGCATGTCACGCAACGGCATATCGCGCAACTCATCGGCAAGCAAAAGCAGGTGGGCATGGTGATGCTGGCTTCCGTACTGGCAGCGATTGCTTCCGGTAGTTCACGAGGAGCCGAAGCAGCGGTGGCTTCCGGGACTGCCGGAGCAATGCAGGCGCAACTGGGCTATTCACGCACTTTTGAACGCGAGGCCGACCGGCTCGGCCTGCAAACGCTGGAAGCGGCAGGATTCGATGTGCGCGGAATGGCGGGGTTTTTCGAGCGCCTGCAACGCGCCACCCGCCTGTATGAGAACAACGCCCCGGCTTATCTGCGTACACATCCGCTAAATACCGAGCGTATTGCCGATATGGAAAACCGGGTCATGAGCATGCGCTATCGCCAGGTACCCGATTCGCCGGATTTCAACTACGTGCGAGCGCGCCTGCGCGTGCAATCACTCTCGGCCCCTGAAGCGGTGCGGACGCTTGCAGGATTGGTCAAGGGAAACCCGGACGATGTGTCGTTGCGTTACGGGCTGGCGCTTGCGCAGTTGCGGCTCGGCCATCTGGAAGATGCCGCACGCACGTTCGATGAGTTGCAGCGCCGTGCCAAGCCTTCGCCTTTCATCGCCGTACTCTCCGGCGAATTGTCGTTGGCTCGCCGTGATGCCGATGCGGCGGTCAATACGCTGATCGCCGCTCGCAAAGCTTTTCCGGAGAGTATGAACACGGTCTACGCTCTGGCCAATGCGCAAATTGCCGCTGGCCGCGCGCAGGATGCGGAGCGTGACATGCGCCGGGCGATCAGTGGCCGTAGCAGCGATGTACGTCTGTGGGGCCTGCTTGCGCGCGCCAATGCGGCTTTGGGTAAGCGCACGGCGCAACATCGCGCCCAGGCCGAGGTTTATGTTCTACAGGGCACTTATCGTGCCGCAGTCGACCAACTGGAACTGGCACGCCGCGCCGGAGACGGTGATTTTTATGAACTGTCCGCAGTCGATGCCCGCTTGCGTGAGGTCCGTGCCCATGCGGACGAGGAAAAGCGGTCGGCACGGCGGAGGAATTGATGCTGATTACGGAGTAGAAAAATGGATTTTGACAAGGAAGTCGATGCTCGCGGGTTGACCTGCCCGTTGCCGATTTTAAGGCTCAAAAAGGCGTTGGCCGAAATGTCTGCCGGGCAGGTCGTGCGTGTACTCACCACCGATCACGCTTCGATCAAGGATATTGAAGCCTTCACCCATCAGACCGGACACGAGTTGGCAAGCCGGGAAGAAGTGCTTGACAGCACGTTCGAGTTTTTCGTCAGACACAAATAAGCGCAGGACAAACCGGGGAGTTCATGGGGCATTCTCTCCGACCGGCAGGGACTCGGCGGCCGGTTCCAATCGATGCGCCGCGTCGGCTTCGGCAACGACCCAACCCACCAGATCAGCGCAAAGCCGGTCGGCTGCCCGGCCAAAAGCCTCGACCACAGCGGGAACCGAACTGTCGGTAGCGGTTTCCCGTGTTTCAAATGCACGACCGGCGACAATGCGGCGGCTGGTGGTGTCGATCAGGCGGGTATCGAGTTTGATGACGGCTTCCGGCAATTTGTCATCCTGTTGATATTCACTTTGGAAAGCGCCGAGTTCGCTGCCGAGCTCATAATCGGCAAAAGTGCGCATCTCTTCGATGGACAGAGATCTCACGCGCCCGTCCGCCCTGAAGGCGTCGAACAAACGGCCACGCATCAGGAGCGCGGCTGGCTCGTTCCAGTTGGCGCCTCCGTAGACGCTCAGCCGATTCTGCTCCCGGATGACGAGGATGCGCTGCCCGAGCAGTTGTCCGTTCGAGTCCGGCCGGGCGATGCGCAGCGACCAGGGGCGAAGCGCTCTGTCGGCACGGGCCGGAGCGTTGTTCGAGGCAGGCAACAGGTAGACGTCTACGGGTGTCGGCGCGGGCAGGATCGTGCAGGCCGCAAGCGGCAGGGCGCAGATGCAAAGGATGCGGGAAACGGCGTTTCGGGCGTGCTTGATAATCATGGTTTGAACTCCCGCGTAGGCTCCCGGCCAAGGAGGTAATCGGTGGGACGCTCTTCGAGACGGCGGATAATCATGCGCAGGGACGTAAGGGTGGCACGCAGTTCGGTGACGGCAGGCCCGAGTTCGGCCAGGGACTTGAAGCCTGTGTCGAGCGGAGCGCGGTTGTCGGTAAGCAATTTGTCAAGAACTTGTGCGGTGTGTTCGAGCGCCAGCATCGAACGCTGCGCGCTATCGAGAGCGGTTTTCCCCGGTCCGTCGATCAGTTTATTGGCGTTTTGCATCAATTGTGAGGCTTCGGCAAGTACTGTATTGGCCTGTGTGCTTGCGCGGGAAAGCTGGGTCATCAACTGGCGCATGTCTTCACGGTTGTTGGCAAGTGTTTCTGTGGCGAGTTCGAGATTATTCAATATGCGCTCGATGTGCGCGAGATTTTGCTCGGAGAACAACGCCTGTGCATGTACCAGGACACTATTGGCGTTGAAAATCACATCCTCGCCGCTGTCGAGCAATTTGCCCAATGAAGAGAGTTCCGTGGGGATGACCGGGATTTCACCGGGGCGGGGTTTCAGGGCTTCTCCACGGCCTTCGGTGAGGCGAATCGTCGACAGGCCGGTGATGGTCGCCGTGTTCAGTCGCGCATGTGTATCGGTGTACACCGGCGCATCGGCATCGACGCGGATGCGGGCGCGTACCCGGCGCGGGTCGGCAGGATCGAGCCGTAAATCGGCAACCGTGCCGATCCGTATTCCCTTGAATTCCACCGTGCTGCCTTTCGAGAGTCCGGAGACGGCTTCGTCGAACAACACATCGTAAGTGACGTAATGGCTGTCGTTGGAACCTGCACCCATCCACAAAGCGAAAGCGAGCGCCGCCCCTATCGTTAAAACGGTGAAAAGACCGATCAGCAAATGATGAGCGCGGGTTTCCACGTCGAAACCTCCTTTACTTATGACACACGTTCATGCGCCGCCTGCGCATCGCGGCCGCGTGGGCCATGAAAATACTCCTGAATCCATGCGTTGCCGGTGGCGGCAACCGTCTCCAGCCGGTCATTGATCAGCACACGCCTGTCTGCCAGTACCGCGACCCGGTCGGCAATGGCGTAGAGTGTATCCAGATCGTGCGTGACCAGGAAAACGGTCAGTCCCAGGGCTCCGCGCAAGGTCAGGATCAACTGATCGAACGCCGCAGCGCCGATGGGGTCCAGTCCGGCAGTGGGTTCATCGAGAAAAAGAATATCCGGATCGAGCGCCAGGGCGCGGGCGAGTGCCGCGCGTTTTATCATGCCACCCGAAAGTTCCTGGGGCAGTTTACCGCCTGCGCCGGACGGCAAGCCTGCCAACGCGATCTTGAGCGCGGCCAGATGCGTGGCCTCACCGACGGGCAGGCGGGCATGTTCGACCAATGGCAGGGCGACGTTTTCCAGCACCGTAAGTGAAGAGAAAAGCGCCCCCTGCTGGAACAGCACCCCGGCACGCCGCGCCAGATTGGCGTTACCCGGTGCTCCCGGCGCGTATACATCCTGTCCGAACAGACGCACCGAACCGGCTGCGGGGCGGTTCAGGCCAACCAGAGTACGCAGCAGCACCGATTTACCCGTACCTGAACCGCCGACCACAGCGAGCACTTCACCGCGTCGTACATCCAGGTCGAGTCCTTCATGCACCGTCTGGGCGCCGAAGCAATTGCGCACCCCGCGCGCCTGCGCGACGATCTCAAAACGCTCGTTCGTCTGCGCCGCGCTCACCAGCCCATCTCCATGAAGAACAGCGCGGCAATGGCATCGACCACGATCACCGTGAAAATCGACTGCACTACTGCCGAAGTCGTATGTTCACCGACCGATTGCGCGCTGCCGCTTGCTCGAAAACCCTCCAGACAGCCGATGGAGGCGATCAGAAAAGCGAACACAGGCGCTTTTCCGATACCGACAAAGTAGTGTTGCGGCTCGATATCCGTGGCGAGCAACGAAAGAAACATGTCCGGCGAAATTCCCAGACGTAATGCGCAAACCGTCATGCCGCCCGCGATACCGCAGATTATTGCGATGAACGTGAGAATCGGCAGCGCCAGCATCATTGCCAGCACCCTCGGGAGCACCAGCCATTCCACCGGATCGAGACCGAGCACGCGAAGCGCATCGATTTCCTCGTTTGCGCGCATCGAACCGATTTGAGCCGCAAAGGCGCTGGAAGTGCGCCCTGCAACCAGAATGGCGGCGAGAAACACCCCGAATTCCCGCAGGAAAGCATACGAAACCAGATCAACCGTGTAAATGGTTGCTCCGAACTCCGCCAGTACCGTCGCACCAAGAAAAGCCATTACCGCGCCGACGAGAAAAGTCAGCAAGGCTACGATGGGCACGGCATCGAAGCCGATTCGTTCCAGTTGGGCGATGGTGGCCGCTACGCGCCAGCGCCGGGGCCGCCAGATCGTATGCGCCAGCCGATCAAGCGTCAGCCCGACAAAGCCGAGCAGGCCCACCATGTGCTCCCGGAAAGCGGATACCGCCTTGCCGATGCGCACGAGCACGTCGCCGAAACGATATCCTTCGCGTGGCGGCGCAACAGACGCAGCGAGTGCCGAAGCCACCGTTTTCAACAACGTGTGCCGTTCCGGCGCGAGTGCGGCATCGGTAAGCGTGCCTTTCAACCTTTCCGCCCCGATGAGATCGCACAACAGGCGCGCACCGGCGGTATCCAGCGCCGTGAGAGAAGAGAAGTCTATTTTTACCCCCGGCCCGATTCGTCCGCGCAAATCGGCAACCTGTGGCGCAAGTGTCCGGTAATGGGAAAGCGTCCATGCGCCACCGATGCGCAGAGTATTTTCCTTGTCATGCAAATCGAGGCGGGGGCCATTGGAAGCATTCATTGTTACGAGTATAAGCGCATAGCCTCGTCATATGAACTGCGCAGCCAGCCAGAAAAAGGTTGCCGACAACAACATTGACACGGGGAAGGTAAGTACCCAGGCGATGAGGATGGATCGGACGGTTCCGCCGTGCAGGCCGGTGCGGCTGGCGACCATTGTTCCCGCAACGCCGGAGGAAAGGACGTGAGTGGTCGAAACCGGCATGCTGTAAAGATTGGCAGCGCCGATGGCCAGGGCGGCGGTGATCTGGGCACTCATGCCCTGTGCGTAGGTCATGCCCTGCTTGCCGATACGCTCGCCCACAGTGACGACCACGCGCTTCCAGCCTACGACAGTGCCAAGTCCGAGTGCCACCGCGACGGCGAAAATAACCCAGATCGGGGCGTATTCGGCGGCGGCGGTGAGATCTTTGCGAAGGCGGTCAAGGTCGGCTTTTTCGGGGGGGGAGAGTATGGCGAGTTTGGCGACCTGACGGGCCATATCGTCGAGGCACAGTAATTCGCGGCGAACCTGTACGCGCCGGGGGTCATCCAGTTCGGCGAGGTCTTTGACATCTTTCAGGTTTTGCAGCAGGCTCTGGACGGTTTCTTCGGTGTGCGCGATTTCACAGCGATAATGCTGTGGCGTGGAAGAAGACGTTTCCCGGAGGACAGGAGGTTTGGCTTTTGGGGGGGCTACATCCAGATGATCCTGATAACGCAGGTAAGTCCGCAGCATGTGCGCGGCAGCATCGCGCGTGCGCTCGATCTGATACGGGCTTGCATTCATGTTGACGACATATTGCGCGGGAATGAAACCGATCAGCACCAGCATGATGAGACCGATACCTTTCTGTCCGTCGTTGGAACCGTGCACAAAGCTGACCGCCATGGCGGAGAGGACGAGCACAAGGCGGTTCCAGAACGGAGGTTTTCTGATTTTGCTGCTGTCGCTGCGGGGTTCCGGGACGGCATGCATCTTCGCGCGCGGGCGCCAACGTTTGAGGCATAGCAGGATGAGCCCGGCGACGAGAAATCCCGCCATCGGCGAGAAGATTAATGACATTACGATGTCTATTGCTTTTTGCCAGTTGATGCCCTGTCCGACGGACAGTTCGTTGAGCAGGGCATTGGTGATGCCGACGCCCAGAATGGAACCGATGAGCGTATGGGAACTGGAAGCGGGAATGCCGAAATACCAGGTGCCGAGATTCCAGGCAATGGCGGCAGCCAGGAGCGAAAACACCATCGCCATCCCTTGACCGGTGTTGACGTTGATCAGCAACTCGACGGGCAGCAGATGCACGATGGCATAGGCGACGCCTACGCCGCCGAGCACTACGCCGAGAAAGTTGAAAATGCCCGACAGGATCACGGCGCGATAAGGCGACATGGCGCGGGTGTAGATCACCGTCGCCACGGCGTTGGCCGTGTCGTGAAATCCGTTGATGAATTCAAATGCAAGAACGAAAAAGAGGGCCAATGCAAGGCCGAGGGCGATCGAAATATTGGGTATGCCGAGAGATTCGAGCATGATGATTTATTTATTGCCGTAGTTAGAAAGAGAAAAAATGTTCGGTTGGAACAGGATCGAGTTTATCCAGCAACTTGAGCAGGGGATGAAGATCGCGGTAGCGCCCGCACACCTTGCGCAGATAGCGCATCAGTAGCGGCAGGCTGGAGAGGTAGTCTTCCTTGCCGTCACGGTGACAGAGCCGTGCGAAGATGCCGACGACCTTGATGTGGCGTTGCACGCCCATCCATTCGTAATCATGGTAAAAGTCGGCAAAATCGGCACGCACGGGCAGACTGGATTTTCGCGCCATTTCCCAGTAGCGGGCGAGCAGGTCGAGCGTGAAATCTTCTTCCCACTCGATATAGGCGTCCTTGAAAAGCGAAACCAGGTCGTAAGTAAGGGGGCCGTAAACTGCATCCTGGAAGTCGATAATGCCGGGGTTTGTTCCTTTGTCACCGGGAATGACCATCAGGTTGCGAGAGTGGTAGTCGCGGTGGACGAACACTTTGGGTTCGGCGAGGTTGACCGCGATGATTTTGTCGAAGACATCCATCAGCGTGTTTCTGTCTTCATCGTCGAGCGTGATGCCCCTATGGCGGGCGATGTACCAGTCCGGGAACAACATCAGTTCGTGGCGTAACAACTCGCCGGAATACTCCGGCAGCACGCCTGGGCGACTCGCAGCCTGAATGGCGAGCAGTGCGCCGATAGCGTCGGCGTACAGATGTGCGGCGGCGTGTGGCGTGCAATCGGGCGTGTTCAATCGGCCAAGGTAGGTATCGCTGCCGAGATCGGACATGAGCAAAAAACCCTGTTCCGGATATTCCGCCAGGATTTCGGGCACATGAACGCCCGCAGCGCCGAACAGGCGGGCGACGGCGAGCCATGGGCGGCAATCTTCCTGCTCGGGCGGGGCGTCCATGACGATCAGGCTGGCATGTCCCTTTGCAAGAGGCGGAGGATTGGCTTCAGGAAAGGTGATCCGGAAATACCGCCGAAAACTGGCGTCAGCCGAGGCAGGGACAAGATCGTGGCGAACGCCGGATAGTATTTGCCCCAGCCAATGTTTCAGTTGATCGATTCGAGGCAAAACAAATACCCCACAATGATTGTTCGTGTAAAATTCCACAATTCTATCAGGCGGTCGGTCACGGCTTCCAAATTTTGTTTTGACGGGGATCATTTTGCAAATTGGGGGTCTGAAGTCATATATTCGGCTTGCTCCACTGTTGTTGTGGTGTATGTCAGTTGAATTGTGGGCAGACCCGCTGCAGGATGTCTCTTCGGGGCTACTTCCCGAACCATTGCAGGCGGCCAGTCACCGCGCGGGTGAGGGCGCCGGCAAGTCCGGCAACCACGGGGAAACTGCTTCCAAAACGAAAGGGGATTCCACGCAGGCGAACCGTATCGATTCGTTGCGGCGGATACTGTCGGCGGCTGGCGAGGCCAGTCCCGAATCAGAATCCGATCCCAGCCCCGAATCCGGACCGTCAAAGCCGGACGCCCCGGGATTGCCGGGCGAGACCCATATTTCTGCAGTACGCGTCTACAGTACGCATGCAATCGACGTGGTGGCCGAAGGTGAAGTCGAGTTGCGGCGTGATGCGGTTACATTGACCGCTGATCGCATGATCTATCGTGAGCCTACCGACGAAGTCCAGGCCGAAGGCAATGTCTGCCTGCGGCAGGGCAATGGCATGGCTGAAATGTCGGGTCCCTCGGCTTCATTCGTCGTGGGGGCGTACACTGGCGAATTTGCCGAACCGAAATATTCGATGACCCGTTCCCGTCCGTCGCGCGAAAAAGGCGTGCCGGGCAAGACGGTATCGGGCGGCGGCTGGGCAGATTCGCTGCGGATCGAAGGCGAGAACCACTACCGCGCCACGAATGCGACATGGTCGACCTGTTCAGGCTCCAAGCCTGATTGGTATATCAAGGCGGGAGATATCGAACTCGATTATGATCGTGAAATCGGTACCGTCAAAAACAGCACGCTGGTGTTCAAGGACGTACCGATTTTCTGGCTGCCCTGGGCAGAATTTCCGTTGGCCGGTCAGCGCCATTCAGGGATTCTGCCACCTTCGATGGAATCATCGACCAAGACGGGGTTCGGCTTTGCCGTTCCCTATTACTGGAACATTGCGCCCAATTACGATCTCACTCTGATTCCACGCTACATGAGCCGACGCGGGGTGCAACTTGGGGCCGAGGCGCGTTACCTGGGGGCGACCTACAACGGAATGGTCAGGGGCGAATACATGCCCAATGACAGCATCACCGGCGAGAGCCGCTCACTCGCTTCCCTGTTGCATCGTCAATGGTTGACTCCCGGTCTGTATGGCTCGATCGATTTCAACACAGTGTCGGACGACCGGTATTTCGAAGATCTGAGCTCGCGGATTTCCATGTCCTCCAAGGTCAACCTGTTGCGCGAAGGACGGTTGATGTACGTCGGGGGCGGCTGGTGGAACCTTTCGGCGCTGGCCCAAAGCTATCAGACGCTCACTCCCGATCCTGACTATCCCGTTGTTTCGCCGTATCGCCGCTTGCCGCAAATCACGCTCAATGCGAAGCGTCACGGCGAGTTCGGTTTCCTGGGTACTTCCGGCATCGATTTTGCGTGGAAGAGCGAATTCACACGTTTTACCCATCCGAGTGAAGGCTGGGCCGACGCAACGCGCCTCACAGCCTATCCACAGTTGTCGCTGCCCCTGCTATGGCCCGGCTTCTACATCACACCGAAAATCGGCCTGCATTACACCCGCTACAACATCGACCGGGAACAGTCCCTGCCGGGAGTGCGCGATTCGATTACCCGCTCCGTCCCGATTTTTTCGATTGATTCCGGGCTGACCTTCGAGCGGGATACCAATCTGTTCGGGCGCGACTACACACAGACCCTCGAACCGAGGGTTTATTACCTCAATACCGCGTATCGGCGGCAGGACGACATTCCGCTGTTCGACACCAGCCGCTACGACTTCGGGTTTGCGCAGATTTTCAGCGAAAATCTTTATACCGGCGAAGATCGCATCGCCAACGCCAACCAGTTGACTGTCGCCGTCACTTCACGGCTGATCAACCCTGTCACAGGGGCTGAGAATTTGCGAGCGATACTGGGGCAACGTCATTACTTTCAGGACCAGCGCGTGACCCTCACCTACAGAGACGAATTCGGCAATCTGAAAAACGTCGAGGAGCCGCGCACCAGAGACAGCGCCGATGTGCTTGCCGGGTTCGGCGTGCAGATGGGCAGACACGCTTCATTCGATACCCTGTGGCAATATAATCCAAACGAAGGTCAGACCGAACGTTATACTGCAACCCTGCGTTACAACCCCGGCCATACCCGTGCCGTCAATCTTAGCTATCGTTACGCAAACGATGTTTTTCGTGACGTGGGTATTTCCGGTCAATGGCCTTTATGGGGTAGATGGTATGGAGTCACTCGCCTGACCTACTCGCTCAAGGATTCCAAGATGACAGAAACCATCGCCGGGCTTGAATACAATGGAGGGTGTTGGGTTCTGCGCATGGGGGCGCACCGCTACACGACTCGCGTGCGCGAGTCCAACAGCGCCTATTTTCTGCAACTCGAACTCAACGACTTCACCAGTATCGGCCCCGGCGGAAACGTGGTCCAGCTCATAGAGCGCAGCGTGCCCGGTTATGGCAGGATCAACGAACCAAGTGGCGGCCTGCTCAGGAACTAGGCAGGGCGAAGGCGAAATTTCAGCATTTTTTCCGGACGGATATGAACCAGCATCAATTTTTATTCAAGGCATTTTTCAGCGTCGTTTTATCCTGCGCCACACTGGCGCAGGCAGCTCCAACCGAGGTCGACCGCATCGTTGCCATCGTTAACTCCGAATCCATCACTTCGTCTCAGTTGCGCGCCCGTGTGGACGGCGTTCGCAAAAATTTGCAAAACCAAGGATTGGCGGAACAAATGCCGCCCCGGGACGTGCTCGAACGGCAAATTCTCGAACAACTCGTCATGGAGCGCATCCAGTTGCAACAGGCGCGCAATGCCTCGATCCAGGTCAACGACAGCATGATCGACCGCGCAATCAACGTGGTGGCCGGAAACAACAGCCTCACCCTCGACCAACTGCGCACCGCCGTCACGAACAGCGGTCTTGCATGGAACAAATATCGGGAAGAAGTGCGTACCGAACTGATGCTCGGACGCCTGCGCGAAATCGATGTAGACAGCAAGGTGACCGTGAGCGATGCTGAGGTCAACAATTTCGTCAGAAACCACCCCGAAGTTCTTCTGGGAACGGAATACCGTGTGGCTCACATCGTGCTGCGCATCCCGGAAAACATGGATGAGCAAAAACTGAAAGAACTCCAGGCGCGCGCGGACAGGGTATTGTCGCGCCTACAAGCCGGTGAGGATTTTGCCAAGATCGCGGCGGACAGTTCGGATACCCCCGACAACGTCAAGGGTGGAGAACTCGGATGGCTCGACCGCGAGCGCTTGCCCGGATTTTATGCTGATGTCGTGAGCAAGCTCAGACCCGGAGAAATTTCGCCCCCGCTGCAAAGCTCCGCAGGGTTGCACGTCATCAAGTTGCTGGACAAACGGGAAAGAAACAATACTGCCGCGCAACAGGTCGAACAGACCCATGCCCGCCATATTCTGCTCAAGGTGTCAGAACTGCTTTCCGATGCCGAAGCCCAGGCAAGGCTCAACGCTCTGCGCGAACGCATTGTCAATGGCGCTGATTTTGCCGAGTTGGCCAGGGCCAATTCGGCAGATCTTTCCGCTGCGCGTGGCGGTGATATCGGGTGGGTGAATCCGGGCGATACCGTGCCGGAATTTGAAAAAGCCATGAACGCACTTGCGCCCAATCAAGTCAGTGAACCGGTGCGCTCGCCTTTCGGCTGGCATCTCGTCCAGGTGCTCGAACGCAGAAAACAGGACATGGGCGAGGAATATCACCGCAATATCGCGCGTAACATCCTGCGGCAACGCAAGGCCAATGAAGCCTATGAAGACTGGCTTCGCCAGTTGCGCGATGAAGCCTATGTCGAATACAAGCTGGAAGACGCACATGAGTAACATGACTGGCGCCGCCGAGGTCTCCCTGCCCGTACTGGCAGTGACGAGCGGAGATCCTTCCGGGGTTGGCCCCGAGTTGTGCGCGCGGCTGTCCGAACGCAAGTGGCCGGCGCATCTGGTGGTGATAGGTGATGCAGAACTGATCGAAGAACGGCTGGAGCGTGCGGGCCACGCCTTGGTGGTACGCCCCTGGCAGCCGGATATGGAACCTGAAGCCGGGGTGTTCGACGTACTCCATTGCCCGCTTGCCTGCCCGGCGCTGGCCGGAAAACCCAATCCGAAGAATGCCGCCTATGTGCTGAATGTTCTCGACAGCGCGCTGGAAGGCTGTGTGCAGGGCGTGTTCGATGGCATGGTGACGGCGCCGGTGCACAAGGGCGTGATTTGCGACGGTGGAGTGTATTTTTCCGGCCATACTGAATACCTTGCGGAAAAGACACATACGCCGCAGGTCGTGATGATGCTGGTCGGCGGTGGAATGCGCGTGGCGTTGGCCACCACGCACATGCCGCTGGCCGATGTTCCGGGAGCATTGTCCCAGGACCGGCTCACGCGCACGCTTGAAGTCCTCCATCGCGGCCTCGCCGCCAGCTTCGGCCTGTCCAGGCCGCGCATTCTGGTGGCCGGTTTCAACCCCCATGCAGGGGAGGGCGGGCACATCGGGCGTGAAGAAATCGACGTCATCATCCCGGTGCTGGAGCGCTTGCGCGCAAAGGGAATGAACCTCATCGGGCCGTTACCTGCCGACACCCTGTTCACACCGCGCAATTTGCGGGAGGCTGATGCGGTGCTGGCGATGTATCACGATCAGGGTTTGCCGGTGCTCAAACACGCCAGCTTCGGCAGCGGAGTCAATGTCACGCTGGGTTTGCCCATCATCCGTACATCGGTCGACCATGGCACGGCATTCGATCTGGCCGGTTCCGGAGAAGCCAATCCCGGCAGTCTTTTTGCGGCGGTGGAGTTGGCCATCGGCATGGTGAAGGCCAGGCAGCGCCGGACATGAATTTCGATGCGCGCCCGGGCGCGCACATCGCCCGTCGCCGCTTCGGGCAGAACTTTCTCATCGCCACCGGCATCATTGAGCGCATCATTGCGTCCATTCAACCCCGCCCGGGCGAAAACGTGGTCGAAATCGGCCCCGGACTCGGTGCATTGACCAGGCCCCTGATCGAGCAGACCGGGCATTTGCATGTGATCGAAATCGACCGTGACCTCATCGCCCGACTGCGGGAGCGTTACGCCCCCGAATGTTTGACGATTCACGAAGGCGATGCGCTGAAATTCGACTTTGCCGCGTTATGCAAGGAAGAAAACGCTTCGTTGCGCGTGGTGGGCAATTTGCCCTACAACATTTCGACTCCTCTGCTTTTTCACCTTGCCGGTTTTGCGTCCCGGCTTCGAGATGGTCATTTCATGCTGCAAAAGGAAGTCGTAGCGCGCATGGTGGCTGCGGCGGGTACGTCAGAATATGGACGTTTGTCGGTCATGCTGCAATATCGTTTTCACATGGAGCGGCTGTTCGATGTGCCCCCCGGCGCGTTTCACCCCGCGCCCAAGGTGACATCGAGCATCGTGCGCATGACCCCATTGCCCGCTGGAACATATGAAGCGCGTGACGAAACACGGTTTTCCCGCATCGTTGCCGCAGCCTTTTCACAGCGCCGCAAAACCCTGAGAAACACCCTGCGGGACTTTCTCGACGAATCCGCCCTCAAGGCGCTCGGCTTCGATCCGGGGTTGCGCGGCGAACGGTTGTCGGTGGCGGATTTCGTGACAATTGCAAATGCCGGTTGATAAGGCGAAAGCAACTACTTCCGCTTTCTACTCTCAACCATCCAGCCGCGCCAGTTGAGGTCGTAGTTTGTCCAGCGCTGCCTGGAATGACGCCAGCCGTTCACGCTCCTGCGCCACGATGGCGGGCGGGGCGCGATCAACGAAGCTGGCATTGTCCAGTTTGTTTTGTGCCTTGGCCGCTTCGGTTTCGAGGCGGGCAATTTCTTTGCCCAGGCGTTCGCGTTCGGCCTCGATATCGATTTCAACCTTGAGCATCAGCCGCGCATCTCCGGCGAGTGCCACGGGAGCGAGGGCATTTTTGTCGATTTCGTCCGCGAATTCGATTTCGGAGAGTTTGGCAAGCCCGACGAGAAACGGGACGAAGTCGTGCAGGTTGGGTGCGCCTCCGGCAATGACGAGCGGCAGCCTCTGAGCCGGGGAGATGTTCATTTCTCCGCGCAGGTTGCGGCAGGCGTAGGTGAGCGCCTTGAGTTCGGTCATTCGGGCTTCGGCGGCTTCGTCGATCAGCGAAGGATCGGCTTCGGGAAAGCGGGCGAGCATGATGCTTTCGGCGTCTTTCTTCCCGGCCAGCGGGGCGACGGTTTGCCAGAGTTCTTCGGTGATGAAGGGGATGAGCGGGTGCGCGAGTCGCAGCAAGGCTTCCAGGGTGTGCGCAAGGGTATGGCGGGCGGCATCCGCCCCGGCCCCTTCAGCGGCCATTTCGATCTTGGCGATTTCCAGATACCAGTCGCAGAACTCGTCCCAGATGAAGCGGTAAAGCGCCTGTGCGAGCAGGTCGAAACGGTATTCGGCGTAGTGCTGGGCGACTTCTTTCGATAGCTTTTGAAGCAGGCTGATGATCCAGCGGTCGGCAAATGAGAGCGCGGCGGGCGCGGGGAGGGTGCCCCGTTGTGCGCAGTTCATCAGCACGAAGCGGGAAGCGTTCCAGAGTTTGTTACAGAAGTTGCGGTAGCCTTCGCAGCGGCTGAGATCGAACTTGATGTCGCGGCCCGGCGAAGCGAGCGAAGCGAAGGTAAAGCGCAGCGCATCCGTGCCAAAGGCGGGGATGCCTTCGGGGAATTCCTTGCGGGTACGTTTTTCGATTTGCGCCTGCTGCCTGGGATTCATGAGGCCGAAGGTGCGTTTTTCGATCAGCGCATCGATGCCGATGCCGTCGATGAGATCAATCGGGTCGAGCACGTTACCCTTGGATTTACTCATTTTCTGGCCTTCCGCATCGCGAATGAGGCCATGTACGTAGACGTGCTTGAAGGGAATCTGCCCGGTGATGTGCTTGGTCATCATCACCATGCGGGCGACCCAGAAAAAGATGATGTCGAAACCGGTGACGAGTACCGAGGAGGGCAGGTGAAGATCGAGCGCCGGGTTCGAGCTTTGCGGATAATCGGGTGTCCAGTCGAGCGTGGAAAAGGGCCACAGAGCGGAGGAATACCAGGTGTCCAGGACGTCGGGGTCGCGCTTCAGGCCAAACCTGCGGATCTCTTCGCACTCCTGAACGGTTCTGGGGGAATAGGAATGCTTGAGAATGTTCATGTGGTGACGTTTGTACAACGGGGTACAGTCGAAACACTCAAGGCATTTGCTGCCGGGAACTTTCGTGGCAATGTCGAGAAGCACATTGAATTTCTGGTATGCGCCTTCCTCGTTTTCTTCGACGTAAATGTTTCCCAGCATGTCGTACCAGGCCGGTATCTGATGCCCCCACCACAACTGCCGTGAAATGCACCAGTCCTGGATGTTGTTGAGCCACTGGTTGTAGGTATTGACCCAGTTTTCGGGGAAAAAACGGATTTCACCGCTCGCCACGGCATCCAGCGCCTTCTGGGTGATGGATTGGCCGTCCATGCCGGGTTGGGTCATGGCAACGAACCATTGATCGGTGAGCATGGGTTCCAGCACTTCGCCGGTGCGGTCGCCGCGCGGAACCTTGAGTTTGTGCTTTTCGGTTTTTTCCAGAAGCCCCTGCGCTTCCAGATCCTTGACGATCTGCTCGCGCGCGGCGAAGCGATCCATGCCCCGGTATTGTTCCGGCGCATTGTCGTTGATGACTGCGTCCAGCGTGAGGATGGAAATCATCGGCAATTCGTGGCGCTGGCCGACGGCGTAGTCGTTGAAGTCGTGCGCGGGCGTGACCTTGACGACACCGGTTCCGAATTCGCGGTCGACATATTCGTCGGCAATGATGGGAATTTCTCTGTCGCACAACGGAAGACGTACTGTTTTGCCAATCAGGTGCCGATAACGTTCATCTTCGGGATGTACCATTACGGCGGTGTCGCCGAGCATGGTTTCGGGCCGCGTGGTGGCAACGGTGAGATGCCCGCTACCGTCGGCAAGCGGATAACGGATATGCCAGAGAAAACCGTCTTCTTCCTCATTTTCCACTTCGAGGTCAGAGACAGCGGTCTTGAGTTTCGGATCCCAGTTGACCAGCCGTTTACCCCGGTAAATCAAGCCTTCACGGAAAAGACGCACGAAGGTCTGGGTGACGGTGCTGGATAACCCTTCGTCCATCGTGAAGCGTTCGCGCGACCAGTCCGGGCTGCTACCCATGCGGCGCATCTGTTGCGTGATGGCTCCGCCCGAATATTTTTTCCACTCCCAGACTTTTTCAAGAAATTTTTCGCGGCCCAGGTCATGCCGGGAGATGCCTTGAGCGTCGAGTTGGCGCTCAACCACGAGTTGCGTGGCGATACCTGCATGGTCGGTTCCCGGCTGCCATAGCGTGTTCATCCCGCGCATCCGGTGGTAGCGCGTGAGCGCGTCCATCAACGTCTGGTTGAAACCGTGCCCCATGTGCAACGTGCCGGTGACGTTGGGCGGCGGCAACAAAATACAGAAGGACTGATCTTTGGATTTGGCGGTATCCAGTCCGGCAGTAAAGAAATTGCCGGATTCCCATTTATTGTAGATGCGCGATTCGATAGTCTGCGGTTCGTAACTCTTGTCCAGTTCCATGGTTTTCAAAAGGCCGGATGGAAAGCATGAATTGTAGCTGATGAGTAGGGTTTCTCCTGTGCGGCTGGTGAACGGGGTGTGGAGAAGGTTGTGAGCGGTTGAATCAAAGGGAAGAGAAGGTTTCAGGAGTACCTGAGCGCAGGCAGGGTTTTAGACTCCGTGATTTCCGCGGAGAGACGTTTAAATTTTGTCTGTTTATGCGTGTTGGTACATGGCACAATGAGCAGATCCCAAGAACAGAGGAAATGGCAATGAAGTACTCCAGTCTCTCTTGCTTTGCGGCCACGCTGTTTGCCTTGTGCCTTGCAGGTTGCGCAACGGAAAGCCACCGAAGTCTGGCCGTCGAGCAGACGTATAGTGCCAGGACAGCCTATAGCGGCGCGCGTTCGCCCATTGCGGTTGGTAAATTCGACAACCGTTCCAGTTTTATGCGCGGACTTTTCTCGGATGGTGTGGATCGGCTTGGCAGTCAGGCCAAGACGATTCTTATCACCCACTTGCAACAAACCAACCGTTTCACCGTGCTTGATCGCGACAACATGGCGGAGACGAAACAGGAAGCCGAAATTCGCGGGGAAGCCCAGCAATTGAAGGGCGCGGCTTATGTCATTACCGGGGATGTGTCGGAATTTGGCCGCAAGGAAGTAGGAGATCGTCAGTTGTTCGGCATCCTGGGGCGCGGCAAGAAGCAGGTTGCCTACGCCAAGGTCAGCCTCAACGTCGTCGATATTCGCACCACCGAAGTCGTCCATTCGGTGCAGGGTGCGGGTGAATACGAGCTTTCCAATCGGGAAATCATCGGTTTCGGCGGCACATCCGGTTATGACTCCACCCTGAACGGCAAGGTGCTCGATCTGGCGGTCCGCGAAGCCGTCGACCAACTGACTGATGCAATCGACAGCGGCGTGTGGAAGCCATAAAGAACATGGTGAAAACGCATTTTGTTCGCGGCATTTTTCCGGCCCTCTTTTTTGCCGTCGGCCTTTTCGGGTGCGCGAGTCCGCCACAGACGCTTTATTCCTGGGGAAGTTACGAATCGCAGGTCTACGCGCACCTGAAAGGGGAGAGCCGGGAAGCTCAGATCGAAGCACTGGAACGAGACCAGGAAAAAATCGAAGCCAGCGGAAAAACTGCTCCGCCGGGTTTTTATGCGCATTTGGGCTTGCTGTATGCGGAGGTCGGAAACGACGCGAAGGCCGTTGTCTGCTTCGAAACGGAAAAGGTTCGCTTTCCGGAAGCTACTGTCTTTATGGATTTTCTTCTCAAGAAGTACGAAAAATAAGCGTTTTGCATCATGAATAATTTATCGATGCTGTTTTTTCCGGTCGTTCGCGTTGCGCGTTGCGCGGCAGCGACAGGAGCCGCGCTCCTGCTTTGCGCCTGCGCCACACCGGTGGCGCAGATGGATTACACCGCTTTCCGGGAAAACCGTCCGCGTTCCATTCTGGTGCTGCCGCCGATCAATCAATCCCCGGAAGTCGAGGCGACGGCGAGCTTTTTTGCCACTTCCACCGCGCCCCTGGCGGAATCCGGGTATTACGTGATTCCGGTGACTCTTGCTGACGAAGCGTTCAAACAGAACGGCGTGACCGTTGCCGAGGAAGCGCACGCAATCGAACTGGGCAAATTGCGCGAAATCTTCGGCGCGGACGCGGCGCTGTACGTCACGGTCACCCGCTTTGGCACGAGTTATCGCATCCTCAGCAGCGTAGTGGAGGCTACGGCTTCTGCGAAGCTCATCGATCTCAGATCCGGGCAGGAATTATGGTCTGGTCAGGCTGTTGTGGTGATTAATAACAACAATAGCGGCGGAGGGCTGGTCGGCGCGCTGGTGGGCGCAATTGTCAATCAGATCGTCAATACCGTCTCGGATAGATCGCACGACGCAGCCAGGATGGCGAATTACCAGATGCTTTCTGCCGGACGCCGGAACAGTATCCTGTTTGGGCCGTACCATCCCATGTCTGGAACGGATTGAATGGCTCTTGTTATTATGAAATTTGGGTAATTTCGCTTTCGATGCTTTGCTTTCGACAGCTACGGTGGCTTGAGCGATTTCGGTTCAAGTGGATCCAAAAAATCCGGGCAAACCGGTTCATGCTGTGCACGACAAAACAAAAACTGCTCTCACATGAGCACGATTGAGCAAGCCCGTCTCTTCATCGCCCTGTGGCCGGATAACGCCGTTCGTCGGAGTCTTGCCGGTTACCGCGATGCCTGGCGTTGGCAAGGGCGTCCGGCGCGGGTACGCGACGACAAGCTCCACATTACGCTTCACTTCCTCGGCAACGTGCCCCGCGTCCGCCTGGCCGAACTACGTGCTGCGCTTGCCGTGCCGTGCGCCGTGTTCGATCTTGTCTTTGGCCGTCCGGCGTTCTTGCCGCGCGGCGTCGCGGTCATCGAACCGCTGGCTTTCCCCGATGAATTGCGTGCGTTGCATGCCGCATTGGGAAAGGTTCTTCGCGAACTCGGCCTGCCCGTGGAGTCTCGCCCGTTACGTCCGCACGTCACGCTTGCCCGCCACGCTCAGAGGGCGGGGTTTCCTGTGCAGGAGTTGGGAATCGTCTGGCATGTCGACGGTTACGCGCTGCTGGAAAGCAGGTTGGAGTCGGGGGAATACCGGGTGCTGGAGCGGTATCCGGGGAGGGAATGCTTTTGAGCGCGGCAGACCCTTCAGCGCGGCAAGCTGACCAAGTGGAAGAGAGCTTCAAGTTCCTTGTGAACTTCTTCGGAATGCTTGCCGCTCCTTAGCCGGTCTATCACTTGTACGGAGTAGCGGCACTGTTTGCCGCTGTGTTCGGCGACCTTGCCGGCGCGATTCTTGAAATCGTTGTCGTAGAGCTGATCGTTCGTCGTCAATAACTGTCTAATGCCGGGTATGGCCAGGGCGCTGGCCTCGCGCGCGGGCAGCCAGGCAGGCTTGACGGTGACGTGGTTGCCGAATAATTCAATGGTGAACAGAAATTGAACCTTGCCTTGATTATCGTACCAGCAGGGTGGGGTGGTTTTATCGCCGTGTGTCTCCAGGCGGGTGCGCAAGAATTCGATTTGCGCGAGCAGGGTGGTGCTACCACCTGCCCTGCGTGGGGCGCTCCCTGTGGTGTTTGCGGTCAGTTTGTCCAATGCTGGTTTGAATAAATCCGAACTGGTCAGGAGCCATTGCTCCCACGCGGGTTCTTGCCCCGGTACGAGCGGCAGGCCAAGTTCTTTTTCAACCAAGGTTTCGATATTGCGCTTGAAGTTGATGGCGGCCAGCGCGCGGGAGGCAATTTCGCTGTCGGTCAGACTGGTCGCGCCCTGGCTGGGCATGAATTCCTGCTCCAGGCGCGTGCGCAACTCTATCGCCGAAGCCAGCGTCTCTATGCTTGTTCCGTCCAGGACAGGCGTTCTGCTCGCCTTGGTCAACATTTTTCTGATTTCGGTCAATCCCGCCAGTTGCACACCGAGTTCCTGTACCCGTTTCTTCTCTGCGGCGAGTTCTGCCTCTATTTTCGACTTGTCGAGCAGGCTGCTGATGACCTTTTCCGGGTCTGCGCCCATCTCTGAGAGTCGGTCTTGAAGATCCTTCTGGGCAGATTCAAATACCTGCTGCGTCAGGGGCAGAGTGGCATCCTTCTGAAGGGTATCCAGCTTGTTGAGCGCCTCTTTGCGCGCTACGTCCACGCTGGTGTACATCCGGCTGAACATGATCAGCAGAAAACAAATGAAAATGAACGCGATTCCAATCAGGGAAAGCTTGAAAACGCTGTCGCCGCCTCTGTACATCAGTCACCCGCTTCAAAAGAACCGTGATTATTTATATCAATTCTCGTCAGACGTGCCGCCCGCCTGCTTTTTGAAATACCCTCGCATTGACAGAAGCGCTTGCTTGATGAGCGAGAGCTCCTTGTTCGACAATTGAATACCTGCCTGCTGCTCGGACAACAGGCGAGCCTGCGTTTGAAAGGCAGACAAAACTTCATTTTGCTGCGTTTGGCTGAATTCGATGATCTGCTGCATGGCGTGACCGTGCTGCTCCATGGCGTGGCCGTGCTTCATGATTGCGTCGGAGTGTTTTTGACTGGTTTCGATCTGCTGGGACAAGGCTTTGCCCTGCGCAAGGACAGCGGAGGTCATTTCAGTCTGCTGGGCACGGCCGGATTCGAGCACCCGTCCCTGCGTGGTTATCGCGTTGGATATTTCGGCATATTGCTTCAGGCTGGTTTCGATGTGCTGTACCAAAGCCCGGTTCTGGGACGTGATTGTGGTCGAAATCTCATCCTGCTGTTTGCGGTTGCTCTCGATTTGTTGCGTCATGGAATTGCTTTGGGTGATAACCGCATCCGAGATATCGGCGTATCGCTTCTGATTGTCTTCGATGTGCGCATTCAGGTTGTCGAATTGTTTCTGGCTGACCTCGATCTGATGCTTCAGTACCTCGGCCTGGGCAGCAACCAGGGACTCCATGTCCTGGTTCTGCTTTTGTGCGGATTCGATGTACTGGGCCAAAATCTGCTCCTGGGCGAGAATCGCAGCCTGCTGCTTTTGGGTGGTCTCGATAGTCTGATTCTGAGTGGCGGATATTTCGCCATATTGCTTCTGGCTGGTTTCGATCTGGCTGGATAACGCCTGGCCCATTGAGGCAATTGCGGCAAACATTTCAGCTTGCTGGGCGGCGATTGTGGCAGACATTTCAGTCTGCTGCTGGTGATTGTCAGCGACATATTGCGCCAGCACTTGGGTCTGGGATATGACCGAGGACGATATATCGTCATGCCGCTTGTGGACGATTTCGATGTTCTTGGTTAATGCCTGCCCTTGGTCAAGGAGGGCTTGCGATAGCTCTTCATAATGTTTCTGGCTGGTTTCGGTGTATTGGCGCAGTCCCTCGCTTTGCGTGGTCAGTTCCTCGCTTTGCGTGGTGATTACGCTCAGGGTTTCGGTGTGCTGTTGGAGGTTGATTTCGGCTTGCCGGGATACGGTATGGCTCAAGGCAACGACATTGCTCGATACGGCGTCGTGCTGGAGCTTGCTGTCCTCGACGAACTGTTTGAGCGCCTGACTTTGAGTAGCGAAAGCGGCAGAAACATCGGCGTGTTGCTGCCGGGAGAATTCGATGTTCCGGGACAGCGCCTCGGTCTGTTTCGCGATGCTGGTGGAGATCTCGACAGACTGTTTCCGGTGGGTTTCGACGTATTCACGCAGGGCTTCGGTTTGCGCGATGTTGCTTTCAACGGCTTCCCGGAGTTTGTCCTGTTGCTGCCCTCCGGCTTCAATCTGCTTGCTCAACGCCTGCCCCTGCGCGATGACCTGGGTCGACAGTTCGGCGTATTGCTCACGGCTCATGTCGACGTGTCTTTCAAGGGTTTCACTCTGCTCCATGCTCGACTTCGAGACATCAAGCATTTGTTTCTGATTTGATTCGATGTATTGAATCATCTTCTGAGTCTGAGTTGTCGCCGAGTTCGTCAGTTCGGTCTGCTGTTTGCTCTGATCAAGCACTGCGGTGGTCAGTTTCTCGAATTGCTCGCGGTTCGTGTCGATCTGCTGTGTGAGCGATTCGCTCTGCGCGACGATTGCGGCAGAGGCTTCGAGCAGTGGTTTCTGACTTTTTTCAATGTACTGGATCAGCCCCTTGGTATGAGAGAGCACTGATGACGAGATGTGTTCGTACTGTTTACGATTGTCTTCACCCCGGCGCTCCAGAACCTGAGTTTGGGTCTGGACTGCGGCAATTGTCTGAGCCTGTTGCTCGATATTCTGAACCAGCAGCTTGCCCTGGGTCGACATTTCGGTCAGAACTGCGTCATGTTGTTGTTGGCCGCTTTCGATGTACTTGGTCAGTGCTTCGCCCTGGGCGACGACGGTGTCTGATATCTTGTTGTAGTTTTGGCTGTTGGCGTTGATGTGCTCGATCAGCGCCTCGGTTTGCCTGGTGAATGCAGAGTCGGCTTCCGACTGCTGCTGCCGGTTGTTTTCGATGGATTCGGCCAAGGCTCGGGTTTGGGCAATTGCTATTTCGGACAAGTCGGTCTGCTGCTTGTTGGACAGGTTGATCTGCTGCGTCAATGCCTTGGTTTGCTCGGAGACCTCAGATGAAATCCGTGTCTGCTGTTCGATGCTTTGAGTCAGCGCCTCGCCTTGCTTGCGGCTGATTTCGATTTGCTCGGCCAGGGCCGCTCCCTGATCCTTGATTGCGTCTGCCATTTCGGACTGCCGTTGCTGACTGGTGACGACATAGCGGGACACATCCTGCGCCTGGGACGTTATCGCGCCCGACATTTCAGAGTATTGCTTGCCGCTGACCGCGATATGCTTGCTCAACGCATCCCCCTGTCCCTTGATCACGGGGATGATATCCTGAATGACATTTTTATGCTGTTGATGACTGAAATTCACGAATTCACGCAATTGGTCCGCTTGGGCCTTGACTGCCGTTGATACCTGATCGATGTCTTTCTGCGTGAAATTCAAGGATTGAGCAATGGCCGCCATCGTCTCAACCTGGCCCTTGCTGTTGGCGAGGAGAGACTCCTGCTCCTTGGCCAGGTTGATGACATGACTCAGCGTGTCCCCGATTTCGGCGGAGCGTTCGCGTACTTCGGTCAGGGCAGGGGGGAGATTGCTGAGAGAGGCGTGTACGTTTTGGGCCAGGGACGTCAGGTCTTGCGCCGTTCGCGCAATGGTGTTGCCAAGGCTGTTCATGGGCTTTTCGAGCGTATTTTTGAAATAATCGTCGGGAAGCTTGATGCCTTCCTGCAGGCGCTTTTCGATCGCTTTCGTGTAGCTGTCTACGGAACCGGCCAGCTTTGCGCTGGCCACTTCAATGTTGGTCATGGAGCTGGAAACCATGTCCGCATTCGATTTCGTGAGATCAGAGAGGGAGTGTGTGAATTCTCTGACGTATTTCTCCGCCATGGTTTTGACGTTGAAGGAAGCCTCTGTCACTGCTTTGTCGGCGTCGCCGGAGATTTGCGTGAGCACATTGCGGGAGGCACTTCCAACCTGGGCATTGAAATTTTGCATGTTTGCCAGAGCATCTTTCAATAGGCTGTGCAGCTTGCGCGTGAGGCTGATCGCTTTTTCCTCGGCGGAGTCCATTTCTTCCGCGAGGTTGGGTTTGAAGCCGACGTAGTAAAGCCGGGTAACGAGACCGAGGGCGATACAAGTCAGGGCGGATCCGAATCTCTGCGCGATGACAGGCAATTGCAGATTGGAATCCTGCATGTCGTACAAACAGGCGGCAAGCGAGAGAATCGTGGCGATAAAGCCGAGGTAATAACACGAGTCGCCAAAGTTCTCGTTTGAAAGGCTCCGCTGGGAGGTGAGTTCTCCCGACAGAATGTACGCAAAGATGATTCCCAGCGGAATCGCCAGCCAGAACCAGAGATCCGATATGCTGAGAGCAACGCCGATTATGGCTGTAAGCGCTTGCGCGAGAACCGCGAAGAGGAAGAGATATTTTGTGTTCATGTTTTCATGAATGGCTTGAAAACGAATCAACGGTTTACGAACGATAGTCGGCGTTGATTCTTACATAGTCGTAGGAAAAATCGCAGGTCCAGACCGTAGACTTTGCCTGTCCGCGTGCGAGATCGACCCGCACGGTAAGTTCAGCGTGTTTCATGATTCGTGCGCCAACCTCCTCGGTATAGTTTGCCGCGCAGCCTCCACGTTCGGCAATTAGTATTTCTTCTTGCGGGTTACCGAGCCAGACCCGCAGGCGTTGCACGTCGAGATCATCGATGCCCGCGTAGCCTATTGCGGCAAGGATACGGCCGAGATTGGGGTCGGAAGCGAAAAAGGCGGTCTTGACGAGCGGCGAGTGCGCTATGGCGTAGGCGACTTGGCGGGACTCGCCATGGTTTGCGCCGCCCTCGGCCACGATGCTGATGAATTTGGTTGCGCCTTCGCCGTCGCGGACGATGGCTTGCGCCAGCTTTATGGCCACTGAAGTGATGGTACGGGCGAGCGAGCGGGCGTCATTGCCGGAAGCATCCGTGATTTCAGCGTTACCGGCCAGGCCGGTAGCAATGACGATGAAGGAGTCGTTGGTCGATGTGTCGCCATCGACAGTAATGCTGTTGAACGAGGCATCCGCTGCTTCGCGGGTGACGGTTTCGAGCAGGGATTGGCTGATTGCCGCATCGCAGGCGATGAAGCCGAGCATGGTCGCCATGTTCGGGCGAATCATGCCCGCGCCCTTGGACATGCCGGTGACGGTGATGGTTTTGCCGCCAAGGACGACCTGTTCCGAGACGGCCTTGGCAAGCGTATCGGTGGTCATGATCGCGTGCGCGGCATCGAACCATGAGTCCGTCCGCAAATCGGCCACCGCGCACGGCAATCCCGCGAGCAGGCGCTCCATCGGCAGGGTTTCCAGGATGATGCCGGTGGAAAATGGCAACACCTGGGATTCGGTGGTGGAGAGAATTTTTGCCAGTGCCTTGCAGGTGGCGCGTGCGTCGTTCAATCCCTGTTCGCCGGTTCCGGCATTGGCGTTGCCGGTGTTGATGACCAGCGCGCGGATGTTTTCACCCGGCAGGTGTTCCCGGCACACCGTGACCGGCGCGGCGCAAAAGCGGTTTTGCGTGAAGACGCCCGCCACCCGGCTGCCGGGCGCCAGTTCAATGACGGTGAGATCATGCCGGTCGGCTTTGCGAATGCCTGCCTGCGTCACGCCGAGCCGCACACCAGGTACGGAAAGTAGGGCAGCGGGGTCGGGAGTGCTCAGATTGACGGCCATGATTGCGCCTTGAAGCAGTCAGTTCAGTTTTCCGTGACAGTGTTTGTATTTTTTGCCCGAACCGCAAGGACATGGATCATTGCGTCCGACTTTCGGCCCGGCTGCTGCCGGTGAACGCGGTCTGGATGTTCCGGCGCTGGCAAGAGCGTCTTCGTAGTCCGCGTGCTGGTAGCGGATGTTTGCGGCCTGAGAGGGGGCTTCGACGGCGGCCAACTGTTCCTCGGCGGCTTCGGTGCGGATCTGAACGGTGAGGAGAACGCGAGTGGTTTCCTGGCTCCAGGCGTCGATCAGGTTGCCGAAAAGCTGGAATGCTTCGCGTTTGTATTCCTGCTTGGGGTTTTTCTGCGCGTAGCCGCGCAGATGGATGCCCTGGCGCAGCAGATCGAGCGCGGACAGATGCTCACGCCAAAGGTTGTCGAGATTGTTGAGGGTGACGTTGCGTTCGAACTGATGCCAGTCCGCCGGGTTGACCATGGCGATTTTCTGCGCGTACATGGCATCGGCGGCTTCAACGATGCGCATGAGAATGACGGTATCGTCGATGGCAGGTTCGGCCGTGATCCATTCTCCAACCGGCACCGGCAGCAGGAAATCCGCTGCCAACGCCCGTTCGAGCGCGGGAATGTCCCATTGTTCTTCGACGCTGTCCTTTGGAATGTACAGACGGAAAATGTCGCTCAGCACTTCATGGCGCATTCCGCGCACGGTATCGGACACATCCTCGCTTTCGAGCAGTTCATTGCGGTTCTTGTAGATGACCTTGCGCTGGTCGTTGGCAACGTCGTCGTATTCGAGCAGTTGCTTGCGGATGTCGAAGTTGCGTTGTTCTACCTTGCGCTGTGCCGATTCGAGCGAGCGGGTTACCATCGCGTGTTCGATGGCTTCGTCCTCGGGCATTTTCAGCCGCACCATGATGGCGTTCAGGCGGTCTCCGGCGAAGATTTTCAGAAGAGGGTCTTCCAGTGACAGGTAAAAACGGCTCGTTCCGGGATCTCCCTGGCGTCCGGAACGTCCGCGCAACTGGTTGTCGATGCGGCGCGATTCGTGGCGCTCGGTTCCGACAATGTGCAGGCCGCCTGCCGCGATGACCTTGTCGTGAACGATTTGCCATTCGGCGCGCAGGGCGGCAAGCGCCGTTTCCTTTTCGTGTTCCGGACGTTCGCTTGCGCGAACTGCGGTCAGTTTCTTGTCGATGTTGCCGCCCAGCACAATGTCCGTTCCCCGGCCCGCCATGTTGGTGGCAATCGTTACCTGACTTGGCAAACCGGCCTGTGTGATGATCTCGGCTTCACGCTCATGCTGTTTGGCATTGAGCACTTCGTGGCGGATGCCTGCTTTCTTCAGCAGGCCGGAGAGAAATTCATTGTTTTCGATGGATGTCGTGCCCACCAGCACTGGCTGTCCGCGCTCGACGCAATCACGGATGTCTCCGATGACGGCCTTCCATTTTTCGTTTGCGGTGCGGTAGACCTTGTCGTTGGCGTCCGTGCGCTTCGAGGGGCGGTTGGTGGGAACCACGACCGTTTCCAGCCCGTAGATCGAGTGGAATTCATAGGCTTCGGTATCGGCTGTGCCGGTCATGCCCGCGAGCTTTCCATACATGCGGAAGTAGTTCTGGAAGGTGATGGAGGCGAGCGTCTGGTTTTCGGACTGTACCTTGACGCCTTCCTTGGCTTCGACCGCCTGATGCAGTCCTTCCGACCAGCGCCGTCCCGTCATCAGGCGGCCCGTGAATTCGTCGACGATGACGATTTCGCCGTTCTGCACCACGTAATGCTGATCCTTGTGGAACAGCACGTGGGCGCGCAATGCGGCATACAGGTGATGCACGAGCAGGATGTTGGCCGGATCGTAAAGCCCCGCTTCGGCAGGCAACAGTCCCATCTTGACCAGCAATCCTTCGGCGGCATCGTGTCCCTGTTCGGTGAGCAATACCTGATGAGCCTTGAGATCGACGGTGTAATCGCCGGGCACGGTCACGTTTTCGCGCTCTCCTTCCTGTCGCTTGAGAAGCGGGGCGACTTCATTCATCTTCACGTACAGGTCTGAATGATCCTCGGCCTGGCCGGAGATGATGAGCGGCGTGCGCGCTTCATCGATGAGGATGGAGTCCACTTCGTCGACGATGGCGTAAGGTTGTCCGCGCTGTACCCGGTCGGCTGCCGAATAGACCATGTTGTCGCGCAGGTAGTCGAAACCGAATTCGTTGTTGGTTCCGTAGGTAATGTCTGCCGCGTAGGCTTTTTGCTTTTCGGCATGGGTCATGCGCGCCAGATTGCAGCCCGTCGTCAGGCCGAGAAACCCGTAGATTTGCCCCATCCATTCCGCGTCGCGGCTGGCGAGGTAGTCGTTGACGGTGACGATATGCACACCCTTGCCGGGCAGGGCGTTGAGATAGGCTGCCAATGTGGCAACCAATGTTTTTCCCTCGCCCGTGCGCATTTCCGAAATCTTACCCGAATGTAGTACCATACCACCGATTAACTGGACATCGTAATGGCGCTGGTCGAGAGTTCGCTTACCTGCTTCCCGCACTACGGCAAATGCTTCTGGCAGCAGAGCGTCGAGTTCTTCGCCCTGCGCGAGCCGTTGCCTGAATTCAACGGTTTTTGCGGCGAGTGCTTCGTTGGAGAGGGACGAGATCGCAGTTTCGAGTTCATTGATACGTGCAACGATTCGGGAATAGCGACGGACCAGGCGATCATTGCGCGAGCCGAAGACTTTTTTGAGCAGACCGGTAAGCATGGAATAAGATCAAACAATACGGGAAAATATATAGTCTATCATGTCGAAGCTACTCCACCGGGAGCGCCTGTCAGATGAGCACATTGTTACATCGTTACTTTGGGCGCGATACGCCGCTCATCCGCTTGCAGGATCACGCTGCCCGCCTCGCGCGGTTGCAACATGTGCTCGCGCCTGCTCTTCCTGCGCAGTGTGCCAACGCTTGCCACGTTGCCAATCTGAAAGAGGATGTACTGACGATCAGCGCCTTTGGCAGCGCGGTTGCGGTACGGCTCAGGCAGATGATTCCCTCTTTGCTCGATCATTTTGCGCGCGCCGGTTATTCCTTGCAGAGCATACGGATCAAGGTAGGTCTGCCCGAATCTTCTCCCGTGCGGACGAAGCCGAAGACAAGATCTCTCTCAAATACTGCGCGCGCGCAGATCGAGACCTTCGCTACAACGCTGCCGGCGGATGCGCCCCTGCGCGCCGCGCTGGAGACCTTGGTGCGGCGCTCGTCGCCTCCAACCGGAAACCTGACTGAATGAAACAACAACCTTTTTTCCATCTCTGTCCTGGTTTGATTGTAGTCACGGCGCTGGCGGCGCTTCTTTCCGGAACAGCCAATGCAACAGATCGCGTTGAAAAAAAAGATCGCGTAGAAAAAATAACATTCATCGAGGAAGGCCTGACACATCCAACCTTCAGAACCCTGAAGGTCGATTCCTGTTCCAAAAAACGTACTGAAAGAGGGGAGTGGGTGACAGACGATAAATTCTGTTCCCGTGCGCGATTGATATATCCGCGCTATAAAAAATTTCCCTGGTTGAATCAACTGATTGCTCAATCCGTCATCCTGCCGATGTTTGCCGGGCGGCTGGATGAAAATTCGGCTCGTGGCGGCAGTGAAGCCCTCTACAAAGATAAATTGGCGAGTCTGGTGCGCAAAGGTGGCGCGTATGGCAGTGTGGAAAAGCCTCCTCTGATCGAATTTACCGCAAAGCTGACAGGCTATGAAAAGAGTTCCCTTTCCCCGGCGGGGGTACCCCGTCCGGAGATTTTCGGTTCATATCTGCAATTCATGTTCGAGCATGAACTGAGTCAGCAATACGATGTCCAGCCGGCAGGCCCGACGAACAGTTTCGTCGTGATCGATACCCATGGGCGCAGGGTTTTGACATTCGACGATCTTATTTTGCCCGGACAGGAAAAGGCTCTTGAAGACCTTCAACTGGAGGCTTTTCATGCCTGGTTGAAAACGGAGCTAAAGTTTCCGGACAAAGCCATCGAGGTGCATCTTGCCAACCCTTTGTATCCTTTTCGCCTGAACAAGAATTGGGGCATCGTGGAAGGCGGGCTGATGTTTCGTTTCGGCGTTTATGAAGTTGGCCCGTATCCTTTCGGTTCGCCGAAAATCTTTGTGGAAAAGGATCGTTTGCGCAACATCATCCAGCCGAATATCCTGGAACAGATCCCCGGCGGAGGATTGGCAGGCAATTGAACGGCGAGAGCCTATGGAATGTCTGCATTACCTGGCATCCCGCGTAATCGGTAGGGGCGTTGCGTGCAACGCCCTTATTCAGCAGCATGCGATGGTGTTTTGCAAGGGCGTTGCGCGCAACGCCCTTATTCAGCAACATGCAAATAGCGGTAGTGTCTCAGTTTGAAACGACACCCACGGTCATCATTGCGAGGAGCGTGAGCGACGACGCAATCCAGAAAGAAAAGAGGTAAAGGATTGCTTCGCTTCGCTCGCAACGACGCTCTTTTTCGCGCGCAAAAATTTCAAGCTGAAATACCACCGAAGTAGCAGCGTGCGTGACATAATTCACAGCTCAATTTTTTTATTTGTGTTTGCCGGTATCTGGGTCTTAGGGAGAAATCGATGTTGCGTTCGTTCCTGCGTCAAGGTTATGGAATTATTCCGTTGTTGTTTATTGCCGTTGCTGTTGTCATCGTCGTTGCTGTGGCGACAGGCATTTCTACAGCCGCGTCATTGTCGCAGGGCAACACCACATTGGCGCAGGACAACACCGCGTTGGCACAGGGCAACACCGCATTGGCGCGGGGCAATACCGAATTGCTGCGGGACAACGCTGACCACGCCGCCGGTTCTTTTCAGATTGCCGATTTCAGATACCGTGAATTTGACGGATCTCCAGCGCTGGTCTTGAGCTTTACGCAACCGCTCCATGCGGGCAGGAGTTACGACGATCTGATCCAGGTCTTCGAGATGCCAAAGCGCCCCGACGACCCCCAGGCGAACGTCAGCACGAGCGATGAGGACTACTGGGATGGCGGCGAGCGCCCTGTTAACACCGAGTCCGAGATTAGCACTGCTCCGGAGGATACCGGTATTGACGGCGGCACGCTGGTCAAGAGCGCCTGGATCGTCGGCGACAACCCGCGTCTCCTGTACTTCCCACACATCAAGCCGCAGACCCGCTATGTTGTTCGTGTCGCCGCCGGATTTCCCTCCGCAGCCGGGCAGACGCTCTCCGAGGAAAGCCGCTACGCGGTGTTCACCCCCGTCGTTACCCCGGCCTATTACTTCGCCAGCCGCGGTATGGTGCTGCCGACCAAACAAAATGGCGGTCTGCCGGTTGTCACTGTCAACGTTCCGGAAGTCGATGTGCAGTTCCTGCGCGTCAAACCTGACCAGTTGCCGCGCTTTCTTGACCTGGTCATCAGCGGGCCGCGCCCCCAGCGTCGAGTCAGCGACGATGACGAATATGATCACGATGAGGGTTGGCGCAGCACCAACCTCAAGGGCGCGATCCACAGTTGGACGCTGGACGGCCTGAACAACTTGACCGAGAGCGTTTTCACAGGCCGCTTCCTGACCGAGCAGCAGACCGACAAGCGCAACGTCACCTTCCTGCCGGTGGAAAGCATCAAGGAACTGCGCGAACCCGGCATCTACGTCGCAGTGATGAGCCAGCCCAACCGCTTCCGCTACGAATACCAGGTCACTTACTTCTACGTCAGCGACCTGGGCCTCTCCGCCCGACTGTTCTCCAGCGGTGCGGATGTCTGGGTCAGTTCGCTTACCAACGGCAAGGCGGTTTCCGGCGTCGAAGTGACCTGGCTGGATGAGAACGCCAAGGTCATTGCCAGCAGTGAGACCGACAAGGACGGACGCGCCCACTTTGCCGAACGGTCAGCGAAGGCCAAGGTTGTCGTTGCTCGCCGTGGTCAGCAAATTTCGATGATTACGCTCAAGGAACCGGCGCTCGATCTCTCCGAATACGAGATTACCGGCATGCCCGGACAGCCGGTGCGCCTGTTCCCCTATGCCGGACGCGATCTCTATCGCCCCGGCGAGACCTTCGAGCTTTCAGTGCTGGTGCGGAATGCGGACGGGCGTCCGGTTCCTCCCCAGCCGATCCAGGCTGTTCTCAAACGCCCGGACGGCAAAAACCAGTTCACCGCAAGCTGGCAGCCCGATACCAAAGCCCCCGGCTATTACCGCCAGCGTATCGAATTGCCGGTTGATGCGCCGACCGGCTCATGGCGGCTGGAACTGCGTACCGACCCGGCCAGCAAGTTGGCCGCCGGCAGTTTTCGCTTCGGCGTTGAGGAATTCCTGCCGGAGCGCATGAAGCTCGACCTGAACAGCCCACAGGCCACCGTTTCATCCGATGAAGTCTTGCGGATCGAGGCCAAGGGCAACTATCTCTACGGCGCGCCGACGGCTGGCAACATGTTGCTGGGCGTGGCCGTTTTCGAGCGGCAGAAGAACCCGTTGGCCAAACAACTCCCCGGTTTTGCATTCGGCGATTCCAATGAGGACGGCCAGCGCCAGCGCGTAGAGTTGCAGTCAGGCGAACTCGACGAAAACGGCGAACGGACGCTGACGGTTGACCTTTCCCCGGGCAAAGGCAAGATCTCCCCCACCACCGTGCGTACCACATTGAGCCTGCTTGAGAGCGGTGGTAGACCCGTGGTGCGGAATTTCGAGCGGGTCATCTGGCCTGCGCCGGTGCTGGTCGGCATTCGTCCTTTGTTTGACGGTGATTATGCGCGTGAAGGCAGTCTCGCCCAGTTTGAGGTTGTACGTGCCGGTGCCGATGGCAAACTGAGATCCGGTGCCGACCTGCCGGTACGCCTGTTCCGCGAAAACCGCGACTATTACTGGCGTTTCGATGACCAGCGCGGCTGGCATTCGGGGTTCACCGAAACCGATGAATTGGTTGCGACTACCGCCGTCAGCGTTCCAGAAGGCGGTCGCGGCACGCTGGGGGTTACGGTCAGGTATGGCCGCTATCGCCTGGAAATCTTTGATTCGGAGACCGGGCAAACCGCAAAATTTCGCTTCTACGCGGGTTGGAATGCGCACGACGACGAAAGTCAGGGCGTCCGCCCTGATCGCGTCGCGCTGAAATTCGATAAGCCCGCTTACCGAGACGGCGAGACCGCCAGGCTGACCATTAACCCGCCGCATGCCGGCGAGGCGTTGATTACCGTCGAAGCCGACCGCACCCTGTGGGTGAAGCGGGTCTCCGTCCCGCTCGATGGCACGACCATCGACATTCCGGTCGATAAAGCCTGGCAGCGTCATGACCTTTATGTCTCGGCAATCGTGCTGCGCCCCGGCAGCGCGGGCGAAAAGGTTACGCCCGCACGCGCGCTTGGTCTCGCACATTTGCCGCTTGAACGCGGCGAACGCAAGCTGGCGGTCAATCTTGACGCGCCGAAGAAGATGCTGCCGGAAACGCCCCTCAAGGTGAAAATCAAGGTGCCCGATCTGGGCGGTCAGGCGGCACTCGTCACCCTCTCTGCCGTTGATGTCGGCATTCTCAACATCACCCGCTTTGCAACGCCCGATCCGTTCGGCCACTTTTTTAACCCATTGCGCTACGGGGTTGACCAGTATGACGTTTATGGCCGCCTGATCGAGAAGATGGCAGGCCGCAAGGGCAAACTCAAGTTCGGCGGCGATGCCATGCCGCAAGCCACCCGCAGCCTGCCCAAGAAGGTTCGTCTGATTGACCTGTTCTCAGGCCCGGTTCAGCTTGACGCCAAGGGTGAGGCCGTAGTGACTCTCGATGTGCCCGATTTCAACGGTTCCCTGCGCCTGATGGCGGTGGTGGCCGCTGCCGACCGCTTCGGCAATGCCGAGAGCGAGATCGTCGTTGCCGCGCCGCTGGTAGCCGAACTGCTGACGCCGCGTTTTCTGACCGTTGGCGACCGGGCTGTCGTAGCGCTCGATCTGCACAATCTTTCCGGCGCGGAGCAAACTATCAAGGTTCGCGTCGAGAATGATGAGGGACTCAAGATTCGCAACGCCGTGCGGGAACTCAAGCTCAAGGATCAGCAGAAGCAAACCCTGCGCTTTCCGCTTGAGGCCGGTCGGTCCTCCGGTCTTACCGAGGTTCGGGTGCATGTTGTCGGCAATGACGGCTTTGAACTGAAACGCAGTTTTGGCTTGCAGGTGCAAGTCGCGACGCCCCGGCAGCATACACTCCGGCTGCTGAGTGTTGCGCCCGGCGAAACAATCAACATCCTCGAGAAGACCGATCTGAGCGACTTCATCCGAAGCACTGTGGAGTCCCATGTGATCATTTCCGACAAAGCGCCGATTGACGTCCGCGGTGCTGTTCAGGGTTTGCTCACTTACCCTTACGGTTGCACCGAGCAGACGACCAGCACCGCCTATCCCCATGTCCTGGTTGATGAAGAAGGCGCGAAGCTGTTTGGCCTCAAACCCTACAGCCGTGAGGAACGGGCGAAGATGCTGGAGAAGTCCATCGCCCGGTTGGGCGCGATGCAGGCGGCGAACGGCGGCTTCAGCCTGTGGGGCAACGTCTCCGAATACGAGTACTGGCTCTCGGCCTATGTCGGCAATTTCCTGCTCGATGCGCGCGAACAGGGCTTTGCGGTGCCGGAACCCATGCAGAAAAAGACCCAGGAATTCCTGCTCAAATACTTGCAGGAAGGCGTGGCAAGCCTGCCGACGGGCCAGGTCACCTACAACGAGAGCGGCTGGCAGGATCATCGCTACGCCGGGTCAGGCCGTTTTGGCGTGCTTTCCTATGGCGCTTATGTGCTGGCGCGCGAAGCCAAAGCGCCGCTATCAACCCTGCGCCAGATGTTTGAGGCGCGTGCCCAGGCGCATTCCGGGCTGGCCTTGATCCATCTCGGTCTGGCCCTGAAACTGATGGGCGATGAAACCCGCGCCCAAACCGCCCTTGCTGAAGGCGTAAAGAAAGGCCGGAGTACGGGCAACTGGTGGGGCGACTATGGCAGCCCGCTACGCGACGCGGCACTTTCCTATGTTCTGCTCGACCGCCACAAGGTAAAGGTTGGAGGGCGGGACGACCTGGTCGCCACCGTTGCGAACGAATTGGCCGGGAACCATTACACCAGCACCCAGGAGAAACTCGCGCTGTTCCTCCTTGGTCGTCATTTTGTCGGCCCGCGCGAGGGCGCGGCGGAGTGGACGGCGGAAATTGCGGACGGCAGGGGGAAGCCGGAAACGCTGCGCGGTATGAGCAACCTGGTCAGGCCACTGGAAACGACGGAGATGCAAGGTACCCGTATCAAAAATACGCACAATGAAACGCTCTATCTGCAATTGAGCCTGAGCGGCCATCCCGTGCGTATGCCGTCTGCACGTTATAATGACATCGTTCTTTCCCGCACTTTGTTCGAGGCTGACGGCAAGCCATTGAAAAACCGCGCCCTTTCCGTGGGCGAGTCGGTGATCATACGCATCAATGTTGACCCACGCCGTTGGGTCAATAACGGCATGGTCATTGACCGCATTCCGGCCGGTCTGGAGATCGAGAACCTCAACATCGCACAGGGGGAGGGCATGGCCAGCGTCATGGTTGAAGGCGTCAATCCGGCCCAGGCGATGCGCGATTCGCGTATCCAGCATGTCGAGTTCCGGGATGATCGTTTTGTCGTCGCTGCTCGCTTGCAAGGCAGCATGAGCCTGTTTTATCGCGCCCGTGTCGTCACGCCGGGCAAGTTCGTCATCCCGCCGCTTTACGCCGAAGACATGTACCGGCCCGACGTCTATGGTATTACCGGCGGCGACGACACGCTGACTGTGACGGACGGTCTGGAATCGGCACGGGAATAAGGGCTTGGCACGGCCGGTTTCGGTTCAGATGAAACCTGGCGCCGGAAAACCGTGGCGCTGGCGTCGCTGTCCGCGGTGGATAAAAGTCCTGCTGCTGGCACTCGTCTGCCTGGCCGCGCTTGACCGGGTGTTCCCGCCGCCGGTGCCGGGGCGCGCCGCGCCGCAGGCGATGCTCGTCGTCGCCCGCGACGGCACGCCCCTGCGCGCCTTTCCCGACCGCAACCACGTCTGGCGTCATCCGGTGGAACTGACCGATGTCTCGCCCCTCTACCTGCAAGCCCTGCAACGCTATGAAGACCGCTGGTTTCGCTGGCATCCCGGCGTCAATCCCGTGGCGCTGATCCGGGCGGCTTGGCAGAGGATGCGTCACGGGCGCATCATTTCCGGCGGCTCAACCCTGACCATGCAGGTTGCCCGCATTATCGAACCGACGCCGCGAACCCTGCTCGGCAAGACCCGGCAGATCCTCCGCGCCCTGCAACTGGAATGGCGTTACTCGAAGGACGAAATTCTCACCCTCTACATCAACTACGCGCCGATGGGCGGCGTGCTCGAAGGCGTGGAGGCGGCCAGTCGCGCCTATCTCGGCAAGCCCGCGCGGCGCTTGAGTCATGCCGACGCGGCCCTGCTTACTGTCCTGCCGCAAGCTCCCTCACGCCTGCGGCCGGACCGTCGGCCGACAGAGGCCCAGGGCGCGCGTGAAAAAGTATTGCAACGGATGGCTGGAGTCTGGAGCGAGAGCGACATTCATGACGCCAGACAAGAGCCGGTTATCGCCCAGACCGTGCGCGAACCGCTGCTTGCGCCCTTGTTTGCCGAACGGATGCGCCGGGAGGCCAAAGGCAGTCGGCGCGTTGATACGACCATTGACGCCACGATGCAGGAAACAGTTGAATTGCTGCTGGCCAGCCGCCTTGGCGTCCTGCCGTCGCGCGTCTCGATGGCTGCCCTGGTTGTCGATAACGCCACACTGGAAGTCCGTGCCTATGCTGGTTCAGTCGATTTTGCCGACGCCGACCGTTTTGCCTTCGTGGACATGGTACGTGCCGCGCGTTCGCCGGGTTCGACGCTCAAACCCTTCCTCTACGGGCTGGCATTGGACGAGGGTCTGATCCATTCCGAATCGCTGCTGGCCGACGTGCCACAATCCTTCGGCGGCTACCAGCCGGGCAATTTTCAGCAATCCTTCCACGGTCCGGTCAGTGTTTCCGAGGCACTGACCAAATCACTGAATGTGCCTGCGGTTGAAGTGCTTGAACGCCTGGAGCCAAACCGTTTTGTCGCCGCGTTGCGCCGGGGTGGCTTGAAGCTGGATTTACCAGTGGACGCGACGCCCAACCTGTCGGTCATTCTGGGCGGTGCCGCCACCAGCCTGGAACAACTGGTTGGAGCCTACACCGCCTTCGCCCGGCAGGGCATGGCGGGCAAGCTACGCTATCGTCCCGAAGAACCGTTGATCGAGCAACGCATGTTGTCGCCGGGGGCGGCCTTCATCATCCGCGATGTGCTTGAATCGGGCGGCCCGGTTGGTCGCGCCGTCGAGCAGGGGGCGGGCATCCGGCGCGGCATAGCCTGGAAGACCGGGACCAGTTTCGGCTTTCGTGATGCCTGGTCTATCGGCGTTTCCGACCGCTACACCATCGGTGTCTGGGTTGGCCGCCCGGACGGAACGCCAAACCCCGGGTTTTTCGGCGCGAACATTGCTGCGCCGCTTCTGGTTGATCTGTTCACCGCCATTGATAATCAGCCGCCTTCTTCCCGGTTGCCGCCACCGTCCGTCCGTCAGGAAACCATCTGCTGGCCGCTCGGCACCCGTTTTGATCCGACGGAAGAATCGCTCTGCCACCGCCGGATGCTGGCCTGGTTGCTCAACGATACCGCGCCGCCTACCTTCCCAGACCGCTTGCGCGGCGGCGGGGCGCGTTACACCTATGAGGCGGATGCTGTCTCCGGCTTGCGCGTCAGTGCCAAATGCGGTGACCGCCCCCGTCACCGTGTCGAGGCGGCGCGTTGGCCGACGGCGCTCGAACCCTGGCTGCCAGCAGACCTTCAGACCAAGGCGCGTCCCCCTGCCTGGGATGTCCGCTGCCCGCTGATGGATGAACCAGAGGCTGGCCTCTCTATCGTCGGGCTCAGCCACGGCGAGGTCATCCGACGTTCCCGTCCCGACCAGCCGCCGATCATTCGCCTTAGTCTGCGTGGTCAGCAGGGCGAGGTGTATTGGCTGATCAATGGCCGTTTGTTTGCCCGTCAGCCGGCCAACCAACCCCTGATCCACCGTCTGGAGGAAAAGGGGCGTGTGGATATCACCGTCATGGACGAGCGCGGACGCTACGACCGGATCAGCGTCAGCGTGCGCTGATCGGTGACGGCGGCAGTTGAAACTCAACCCATGTTCAGGTCGATTTCGACAGTAGTTCTTCGAGCAGCGTATCTAACTTGGTAAGATCTAGCGCACCCAGATACTTGTGCACGATGCGCCCCTGGCGGTCGATGAGGAAAGTCGTCGGCGTCAAGCGCACATCCCCGAAACCTGTCGCCACCTTGGCTTTGAGATCCAACGCCACCTTGAACGGTAACGTGGCCTGATCGGCGTAGGCGCGCACCTGTGGCTCCGAATCGTATTCCATCGCCACGGCGATGATTTCCAGCCCGCGTGCGGAGAATTTTTCGTAAGTCTTGGCCAGATCGGGCATTTCCTTGATGCATGTCGCGCAAGTCGTGGCCCAGAAATTGACCAGCACCACCTTGCCGCGCAGCGCCGCAGTGTCGAATCGCTCGCCTTGCAGGGTCGTGAAGCTCACTTCGGGAGCAAGGGGTTTTTCGTTATAGACGAAGATACCGGCGGCGATGAAGGCGACAACGGCAAGGACAGCAAGAATACGGAGTTTCATACGGCAAATGCCCGGCGCGCCGGGTGAAGTGTTTTGGAGGCCACGATTTTGCAGGTTTTTGCCCGCGCTGTCATGTGGCTTCCGCACCACCCTCTCTCGCAGCCCCTCTCCCGCTTGCGGGTGTTCAGACCGGAGACATGGTGAACACTTGTTCGGGGACATCGTATACACATTAGTGTGAGCATTTTTGTTCTCCTGGAGGACAAGATGCCCTGGCAAACGAGG